>CAYUAZ010000155.1:0-3855 GCA_964442865.1 uncultured Gammaproteobacteria bacterium | reverse complement strand
GCTTCGATGACGCGCGATGAAAAAGTACGCATCGCGAAGGGCCTGGAGCGCATGCGCGTGGATGTGATCGAAGCGGGCTTCCCATTTGCAAGTCCCGGCGACTTTGAATCCGTTCAAGCCGTGGCGAAGGCCATCAAGGATAGCACCGTCTGCGCCCTCGCCCGCGCCCTGGACAAGGACATAGACCGTGCGGCCGAGGCCCTCAAGGGCGCCCGATCGGCGCGCATCCACACCTTCATCGCCACCTCACCCATCCACATGCAGATGAAGCTCAAGATGGAGCCTGAGCAGGTGCTGGAACAGGCGGTGAAGGCGGTGCAGCGCGCGCGGCAATATACCGATGACGTGGAGTTTTCACCGGAAGATGCAGGGCGCTCCGAGATTGACTTTCTCTGCCGCGTACTGGAGGCCGTGATCGCCGCCGGTGCGCGCACCGTGAACATTCCCGATACGGTGGGCTACAACCTCCCCCACCAGTTCGGCGCGTTGATTAAAACGCTGCGCGAGCGCGTGCCCAACTCGGACCAGGCGGTGTTCTCGGTGCATTGTCACAACGACCTCGGCCTCGCGGTGGCCAACTCGCTCTCCGCGGTGTTGAACGGCGCGCGGCAGGTCGAGTGCACCATCAACGGTCTCGGCGAGCGCGCCGGCAATGCCGCGTTGGAGGAGATCGTCATGGCGGTGCGCACACGGCGTGATCTGTTCACCTGTGACACGAGTCTCGACACCACCCAAATCGTGCCGTGCTCGCGCCTGGTGTCCGGCATCACCGGTTTCGCCGTGCAGCCCAACAAGGCCATCGTCGGCGCGAACGCCTTCGCCCACGAATCCGGCATCCATCAGGACGGCGTACTCAAGCACCGCACGACTTACGAAATCATGCGTGCCGAGGACGTGGGCTGGATGACCAATCGCATGGTGCTCGGCAAGCACTCCGGACGCAACGCCTTCCGCACCCGCATGCAGGAGTTGGGCGTGGCCTTTGAGGCGGAGGAAGACCTCAACGAGGCCTTCGGGCGCTTCAAGGATCTGGCCGATAAAAAGCACGAAATCTACGACGAGGATTTGCAGGCGCTGGTGACCGACGCCAACCTTGAGGCAGAGAATGAGCGCATCAAGCTGGTGTATCTAAACGTCTGCTCGGAGACCGGCGAGACGCCGCAGGCCGAACTCACTTTATGGGTGGACGGCGCCGAGCAACAGGCCACGGCTACCGGAGGAGGCCCGGTGGACGCCGCCTTCAAGGCGATTGAAAAGATCGTGAACAGCGGCGGCACGCTGCAACTTTACTCGGTGAACAACATCACCAGCGGCACGGACGCACAGGGTGAGGTGACGGTGCGCGTGGAGAAGGGGGGAAGGATCGTGAACGGTCAGGGTTCGGATACCGACATCGTAATCGCCTCGGCCAAGGCGTATATCAACGCGATGAACAAGATCATCCAGCCCAATGATCGCGCTCATCCCCAGGCAGCCAATCCGATATAGTTGGTAGGGTGGGCACGTTGTTTGTGCCCACGCGGAATCAAACGCAGTAGGCATGTGGGCACAAACAACGTGCCTGCCCCCTACCCTGCTGTGACCTTACTGTTTGATATATTTGCTGTTCAACTTAACCGCAAGCGAGCCTAACCCAATCAACGCCATACCGACAATGACAAGTGCAATCGGCCAGCCGACCGTGTCGGCAAAATGCTCTGCTGTGTAATAACCGATATAGCTTAGCATCGAGAGCGTTCCGACCAGCAGCAACATGCGGCTTCTGACATAAGTGCTGAGGAAAATCATAAACGCCGACAGCCCCAAAAAAACTAGTTCGAACGGCGTATGCTCAACGGCGTCGAACACAGACCATAGTAAAATAGTAGAGCCCACCAAGTACCAGAACGGAGCAATGGCGGAGTGACGCGACTGGTTGAGCGCGTAGGCAATGCACAGTAGCGAGGCGCCAATGACAATACCGATCAACTTGGTATCCATGTCCCATACATCAAACAGCGTTGCAAAAAAAACGCCGCCAAACAGGATGGCGCCAAAGGCAAGCGTGGTACGTTGCTTAGCCAAAAACGTAGCGCCTTGCTGTACCAGCATAAAAGCAGCCATAAACAGTACGGCGTAACGCGGGTCGCCACCGGAAGAATATTCATCCAGCATTACGAAAATACCTGTAGGCTGCAACACCATCGCTATCAGGAACAGCGGCGTTGCCGTGCGCAGGTATCTTTTATCACCGAGGCTGGTCACACCCATGACAAAGGCAGCCAGGCCTACCCCCAGAGTAACGATGGTGCGCGCCGCAGAACCAAAGTCATCCCAGTACATGGAAACAAAAACTCCAATCCCCGAGAAAATAAAGATACCCCCCAGGTAGCCAAAAAGCTTAGGCAAAATACTGGAAGACTCCTGGGCGGCCTGCGCCAGCGTATCCGTCAGGGCCTTGGCAATCTCGTCCAAGGAAACATCGTTATGCCTGGCGAGTGCAACGATCTCCTGCAAGGCGTCGTCTTTATGGGACATCTGGAATCCTCTTATAAATTCGATTATTTCTTCTCTATGACCCAGCCTATGAACTGGACGTCACTGTAATAACGATTGCCCAAGTTATGCGGAATTTTATAGCCCACCGCGCCTTTCTTGACACGATAAACCGCGCCACGATACCCCCAGAAAAGCTCCGTCGCCAAGCCGCCGGAACCACGGGAAGAACCCTCAAACACATATCCGTCAGGCGCTTTGCCGGTCGTGTCAATTCTCATGTTCTTTGTCTCGTCGAGGATAATTTCAGCGCTCTCCGTCACGTCGCCAAGCTTTGAGATATCGAAAACAATCTCGTGGACACTATCCGTTTTTCCATCATAGGCCATTAGCTTAGACGTGCTGAAATCAAAGTTTTTACTGTCTTTTTTGATGATACGCGCATTCAATACCCCTGCCTTGACCACAAAGTTTACTTTGTAGGGAGAGGAGTTTTGGGAATCGTAGCGGGAGACTGAAAAAAGCATTTCATACTGCGGCGGCGTCGCCATGGACTTGGGTAGCACGCTGGCGACAAAAAACAGCGCGATGAGCAGAATAGGTAGCGTCAGGCCAATAACCAGAACGGTATTTTTCTTGATGAAATCTATGAGTGGCATATGTCGCACCCCTTTTTGAGTGACAGCTTAATAAATATCAGCATCTATCATCTTTGCAAGATCAAACTTTTTGCAGCTTGGCCGCCACCTCCGCCAGGCGCTTGCCCAGCGCCTGGCACAGACGTTTTTCTTCATCAGTAACAGGCAGCTTGCTGTCGGGTCCTGCATAGTGGCTGGGGCCGTAGGGTGTGCCGCCGCTGCGTGTGGTGGTGAGGTCGGGTTCGCTGTAGGGTGTACCGAGTATCAGCATGCCGTGATGCAGCAACGGCAACATCATGGAGATCAAAGTGGTCTCCTGGCCGCCGTGCAGACTCGCTGTAGAGGTAAATACCGCTGCGGGCTTACCGATCAAGGCGCCGGACAGCCATAGCGAACTGGTGCCGTCCCAAAAATATTTGAGCGCCGCCGCCATGTTGCCGAAGCGCGTCGGGCTGCCCAAGGCAAGCCCTGCGCATTCCCGCAAATCATCCAGCGTGGCATAGGGCGGGCCGGAGGCGGGAATGTCATCCTCGACCGCCTCGCACACCGTTGAAACCGCCGGCACGGTGCGTATCCGGGCGTGCATACCGCTCACCGTCTCGACGCCGTGAGCGATATGCTGCGCCATCTGCGCTACGCTGCCGTAGCGGCTGTAGTAGAGTACTAAGATGTCTGACATGTGGGTGTCTCTAAAAATAGTGGATTTTGTCTTTAGGCAAGGCGGAATTCTGCGAGAAAGCGC
>CAYUAZ010000154.1:0-5417 GCA_964442865.1 uncultured Gammaproteobacteria bacterium | reverse complement strand
ACGAGGATTTTGAAATACAGTTAACCCTGAACAAGTTGGAGGGCAGGATTTCTCAGATGGAGAAGTCCGTTATCAAGGTACTGAAGCTGTTGCGTGAAATTCTTGCCCTCCCCAGCGTAGAGAGGCTGCGTAGGGAGGACCGGTAATGGTGCGCGCGGGCTCTTCTGGAGGCGGCATGCCCAAGATTATGTGCGTGGTGGGCGCGCGGCCTAACTTTATGAAGATTGCCCCTATCATGGCGGCAATGAAGAACAGCAAGTCCTTCGATCTGTGTCTGGTGCACACCGGCCAGCATTACGATGCGGCCATGAATCATCAGTATTTTGAGGCGTTGGATATCCCGCTGCCCGATATCAACCTGGAGGTGGGGTCTGGCAGCCACGCGGTACAGACCGCCGAGATCATGCGCCGTTTTGAGCCTGTGCTGGACCGCGAAAAGCCGGCTGCGCTATTGGTGGTGGGAGATGTAAATTCCACCTTGGCCTGTGCGTTGGTCGCGGCCAAAAAGGGTGTCCCGGTGGTGCATGTCGAAGCGGGTCTGCGCAGCAATGATCGCACCATGCCCGAGGAGATCAATCGGGTGCTGACCGATCAGATCTCCGATCTTTTGTTTATCACCGAGCGCGGCGCGCGTGACAATCTGATGCGTGAGGGTATCGAGGCGTCTCGCATCCACTTCGTCGGTAACGTGATGATAGATACCTTGCATCACAATTTGAAACAGGCCGTTCCCGTCCGGCAAACCCTGGGACTTGCCGGAAAAGCGGATTTTCCGGCCGGGCGGGGCGAGTATGCGGTATTGACACTGCATCGCCCTTCCAACGTGGACGATGTCAATATATTAAAAAATTTGCTGACGACCATCCGTGAGATCAGTCTTCGGACACCGGTGATCTTTCCCATGCATCCGCGTACGCAGGCGATGCTGGAGCAATTCTCGTTAACATCTATTTTGGAACTACCCTCAGTGGCATGCCTGCCGCCGATGGGTTATCTGGAGATGCTGGGGTTGATGAAGGACGCCCGTCTGGTGCTTACCGATTCGGGAGGCATACAAGAGGAAACCACCGCCCTGGGCGTGCCCTGTGTCACCTTAAGAAATAACACCGAAAGGCCGATAACGGTGGATGAGGGCACCAACACCGTCGTGGGGCAGGACCCAAAACGCATCCTGGCGGCATTCGACGATATCGTGCGACAGGGCGGCAAGGCGGGCAGAATTCCGGAATTGTGGGACGGCCATGCGTCGCTGCGTATCGCCACGGTGATGCGCGAGTGGCTGAGCGGCGAGTCCGGCAAGCTGTGCGTGGCTAATTCAAATTAATCTTCCCTGGATGGAAATCCTTCATGACAAGCACCGTAACCTCGACGCCGATCCGAAATGCGATGACGATAGATGTCGAGGATTACTTCCAGGTTTCGGCCTTCGCACCTTACATTTCCCGCGCAACATGGCACAACCAGCCCTGCAGGGTGGAGCGCAATGTGGACGCGATACTCGCCATGCTGGACGATCGCGGGGTGCATGCCACGTTTTTCACGCTCGGCTGGCTTGCAGAACGCTACCCCGATTTGATACGGAGAATAGTCGCCCAGGGCCATGAGCTGGCGAGTCATGGTTACGACCATTACCGCGCGACGGAACAGAGTCGCGCCGAGTTCCTGGAAGATGTTACCCGCACCAAGCATCTCCTGGAGGATATCGGTGGCGTAGAAGTCAAAGGCTATCGCGCGCCCAGTTTTTCCATCGGCGAAAACAATCTGTGGGCGCTGCAATGCCTGCGGGAGGCGGGATACCGCTATAGCTCAAGCATTTATCCTATCAGGCATGACCACTACGGTATGCCGGATGCGCCGCGTTTCGCATTTCATCCCGACGAAGGTCAAGGCTTGTTGGAGGTGCCGGTCACGACGATCAGACTGTTCAATCGCAAGCTGCCTATCGGCGGAGGCGGGTACTTCCGCCTGCTCCCTTACCCTCTCTCGCGCTGGTGCATGCGGCAGGTCAACCGGTCCGACGGCCAGGCCTGCATCTTTTATTTTCACCCCTGGGAGATAGACCCCGGCCAGCCGCGCATACCGGGCATCAGCCTCAAGACCCGCTTTCGTCACTATTTGAATCTAGGGCGGATGGAGACGCGGCTGAGATCACTACTTAAGGACTTCCAGTGGGACAGGATGGACAGGATATTTCTGGCATCATGAGGCCTCTGCAAAATTGTGCTGATTCGTCCACGGCGCGAGTGATAATCAGGGAACTGCAATCCGCCGATGTCGCCCGCTGGGAGACGTTTGTCGAGGCTGCCCCCGGCGCCACGTTTTTTCATCGCGCCGGGTGGAAGACGGTTATCGAACGCGCCTTTGGACACCCCACTCATTTTCTCTACGCCGAGGCGGGAGGACGTATTGAAGGCATACTGCCGCTGGCCGAGGTGAAGAGCCGGTTGTTCGGTCACAGCCTGGTGAGTCTACCATTCTGTGTCTATGGCGGGATTGTGGCCGAGACGCAAGGCGCCCGGCAGGCGCTCGACCAGGCTGCCCAAGCCTTGGCCGCGCGCTTGGGTGTAGACCATCTGGAATACCGCAATCTCGCGCCGCAACATCCTGATTGGGTGGGTAAGGATTTGTATGTCACCTTCAGAAAACCGATAGATTCCGATGGGGAAAAGAACCTGCTTGCTATTCCGCGCAAGCAGCGTGCGATGGTGCGTAAGGGAATCAAGGCGGGCCTCACGAGCGAAATTGATGACGGTGTGGAACGCTTTTTTAGCGCCTATTCGCAGAGCGTACACCGGCTCGGCACGCCGGTATTCGCAAAAAATTATTTCTCTATCCTTAAGGAAGTATTCGGAACCGCTTGTGAGATCTTGATGGTGACCTTGGACGGGCGTGTGATCAGCGGCGTGCTCAATTTTTATTTCCGCGACGAGGTGCTGCCATATTACGGCGGCGGCACGGACCGCGCGCGCGACGTCGCCGGCAACGATTTCATGTATTGGGAGGTCATGCGCCGCGCCGCTGCGCGGGGCTGCAAAATATTCGATTACGGTCGCAGCAAACGCGGCACGGGCTCATACGATTTCAAGATAAACTGGGGCTTCGAGCCGCAGCCGCTGCATTATGAGTACAAACTCTATCGCGCCAAGGCAGTGCCGGATCACAACCCCCTCAATCCGAAATATAAGTTGTTCATCAAATTATGGCAGCGATTACCGTTGTCGCTAGCCAATCTGATCGGCCCCTACGTCGTAAAAAACCTGGGTTAGCGCGATGCAGGACGTGCTCTACCTCACCCACCGCATCCCTTATCCTCCCAACAAGGGGGACAAGGTGCGTTCGTATCATTTTCTGAAATATTTATCCGCCCGTTATCGCGTGCATCTCGCCACCTTTGTGGACGATGCCGATGACTGGCGGCACGTCGAGACTGTGCGCAAACTCTGCGGCGAATCTCATTTCGCCGGCCTCAATCCTATCACTGCGCGAATCCGCAGCCTCACGGGGTTGCTCCGGCGTGCGCCATTGAGTCTGTTTTATTACCGGGACGAGCGGCTACAGCGTTGGGTGAGTGAGTTGTTGGAGCGACTGCCAGTCAGATACATCGTGGTGTTTTCCTCGGTCATGGCGCAGTATGTGATGTGCGCCGGGAAAACCCGCCGCATTGTGGATTTTGTTGACGTGGACTCGGACAAGTGGAAGCAATACGCGCTGACAAAACCCTGGCCGCTTAGTTTGATATATAGGCGCGAAGCCGGGCAGTTGTTGCGTTATGAGCGCGATGTGGCGCAAGCCTTCGACGCCTCGGTGTTTGTGTCGGACGCCGAAGCGGAATTGTTCAGACAGCTTGCGCCGGAGAGCGCAGCCAAGACCTGCGCCATTCATAACGGAGTGGACGCGGAGTATTTCTCGCCGCGGAGAGACCATGCAAATCCTTATGGCGCCGCTGAACGTGTGTTAGTCTTTACCGGCGCGATGGACTATTGGCCCAACGTGGATGCCGCGGAATGGTTTGCGCGCAAGATATTCCCGGCGGTGCATGCGAGGCGGCCGGACAGCCGGTTTTACATCGTCGGGGCGCGGCCGGCTTTTGCCGTGATAAAGTTGGCGGAACTGCCCGGTGTCGTTGTCACCGGCACGGTGGCTGATATACGCCCTTATCTTGCCCATGCTGAGATCGCCGTCGCGCCGCTACGTATCGCTCGTGGCATACAGAACAAGGTGCTGGAGGCGATGGCGATGGCCAGGCCTGTGATCGCCTCGCCCGAGGCAGCCGAGGGTATTTTCGCGCGACCGGGTGAGGAACTGCTGGTTGCAGCGGGAGAGGATGAGTTTATCTCCAAAATCGTCTCATTGCTTGAAGACGGCAACGGAGCCGCCATCATGGGTCGGGCCGGGCGTGAGCGAGTGCTCGCCGGTTATTCCTGGGATACTAATATCGGCGAGATTGAAAACTTGGTTAAAGAACCTCTAATACTAAAAACTCAACGCCAAGACGCGAAGACGCCAAGGTTTTAATGTGTTTTGATAATAAATCACTTTGCGTTCTTTGTGTCTTTGCGCCCTTGCGATGAGTAGTTTTTAATGAAAATTTGGATATCACCATGAAAATTGAATCAGGGCCGGTTGCCTCGGCACCGCTGAATCCGCCCGCGCAGCGCAGGACTTGGCTGCTTACGGCGGTCGTGATGACCTTCGTCATGGTGTGGCTGGTTATGTGGTATGCGGAAACACTGCTCTCCATCGTGGCCATCTGGATGCGCTCGGAGACTTTCGCACACGGCTTTCTGATTTTTCCCATCAGCGCCTATCTCATCTGGGCGCGGCGGCGGTCGTTGTTGGCGCTCAGACCGGAACCGGATTACCGGCCGCTGTTGTTGTTAGGGGTGATCGGGCTTGTTTGGCTGCTGGCCGGGTTGGCCGACGTGACGGTGGTGCGGCAATACAGCGTGGTGTTGATGATCCCGCTGCTGGTCTGGGCCATCCTCGGTGGCAGGATAGCCTGGGAGCTTGCCTTCCCGTTATTGTTTTTGCTGTTCGCGGTTCCGTTCGGGGAAATATTTATCCCTCCCTTGATGGTGTTCACCGCCGACTTTACCGTTGCTGCTTTGCAACTGACCGGCATACCGGTATACCGGGAAGGTTTGTTTTTCTCCATACCCAGCGGACAGTGGTCGGTGGTCGAGGGCTGTAGCGGCCTGCGTTATCTGATTGCGTCGTTGACGCTGGGTTCCCTGTACGCCTACCTCACCTACCGTACGCCGTGGCGGCGTTTAGTGTTTGTGATCCTGTCGGTGGTCGTGCCGATTATCCCCAACGGACTGCGCCCCTACATCATCGTGAGGATCGCCCAACTGCACGACATGAAGCTGGCGTTGAGTGTAACACACTACCTTTACGGCCGGGTGTTTTCCGGGCGT
>CAYUAZ010000153.1:0-5586 GCA_964442865.1 uncultured Gammaproteobacteria bacterium | reverse complement strand
CATGCCGTTTGTGCCCACGCGCAATTAAAGAAGGGGTGTTTGGTTAGGTGTGAAACAGGTGGGCACATACTGCGTGCCCACCCTACTGGACTGAAACTCGCGGTACAATAGGCACTTTTACTAGGCCCAGTTATGCCGGAAAAAAATAACAACGCTGCGTTTGTAAACTGGTTTCGCCACTCCGCGCCTTATATCAAGGCGCATCGCGGGCGCACGTTCGTCATCACGTTCGGTGGCGAGTTCGTCGCGGACGCGCGTTTCGCGCACTTTATCCACGATGTGGCGCTGTTGAATACCTTGGGCGTGCGCCTGGTGCTGGTGCACGGCGCCCGTCCGCACATCGAAGGTCTGCTGCGCGAGCGCGGCATTAAATCGCGTTATCACCAGGGCTTGCGGGTGACCGACGCCGCCGCGCTTGCGTGCGTGAAGCAGGCAGTGGGCAGCGTGCGGGTTGAGATTGAAGCGTTGCTGTCCACCGGGATGGCCAATTCGCCGATGGCGGGTGCGCGTATCCGTGTGGTATCCGGTAATTTCGTCACCGCGCGGCCGCTCGGCGTGCGTAACGGTGTGGATTTCGAACACACCGGTGAGGTGCGGCGCGTGGATGTGCAGGCCTTGCAAAAGGCGCTGGATGACAACGCCGTGGTGTTGCTCTCGCCGCTCGGCTATTCGCCCACCGGCGAAGTGTTTAACCTGAGCGCTGAGGATGTCGCCACCGCCGTGGCGGTGGAACTGCGCGCCGACAAATTATTGTGCCTGACCGAAAGTATGGGTTTGACGGAAGCGAATAAACACTTAATCCGGCAATTGACGCTCGGCGAGGCGCAAAAACTGCTGTCCGGCGACGCACAGAGACGTGCTAGTGTCGCGGGAGGCAGGATGCCGGGAGCGACCAAACGTGCGCTGGATGCCGGCGTGCAGCGTTATCTCGGCTGCGCCGTGCGGGCGTGCCAGAACGGCGTGCGGCGCGCGCACCTTATCAGCCGCCGCACCGGCGGTGCGCTGCTGCTGGAATTGTTCACCCGCGACGGCGTCGGCACGCTCATCGCGGGGGATGTGTATGAAGACATGCGCGCCGCGACGATTGACGATGTCGCGGGCATTCTGGAACTGATTGCGCCCCTGGAAGAGGAGGGTGTATTAGTGCGCCGCTCGCGGGAGCGCCTGGAAACCGAGATCGGCCACTTCACGGTCATGGAGCGCGACGGCATGGTCATAGGTTGTGCGGCCCTCTATCCCTATGCAAAAGAAGGGGTAGGGGAACTGGCCGGCCTGGCCGTGCATCCCGGTTCCCGGGACGCCGGGGGCGGCGAGGCCTTGCTGGGGGGGATTGAGCGCAGGGCCAAGCAGGCTAAGATCAAACGGCTGTTTGTGCTCACTACCCACACCCCGCACTGGTTTCAGGAGCGTGCCTTTAAGGCGGGCGATATCAAAGACCTGCCGGTCGCGCGGCAGGCCTTGTACAACTATCAGCGCAACTCCAAGGTATTTATTAAAAAGCTGGGCTGATCTGTAGAGGCGCTCTTAGTTGGAGCTAGAGTCCGATTGCTTGTCGAGCAGATCGCGGAGGTAATTGCCTGGGATCGCATAGGTGATCCCGCTCGGCTGGCTTAGTGCGGATTCCTTGGTGCCCTTCACGAACACCATGTTGATAATCCCATAGACCGTGCCTGTTTCGGGGTCATAGAGCGGGCTGCCGCTATTGCCGGGATAGGCCGTCGCGTCGAGTTGGAATACGGTATACGCCGAGTCACGCAGCCGCTTGATCATCTTCTCGTCCAGTTTTTTGGAACTAAGCCCGGGTTGTACGACGGGCGTTAACGCCGAGACGATGCCACGGTGTGTCACCGGATAGAGGCCGAGCACCATCCCGATCGGGAATCCGGTAAAGGCTACGACCTGGCCCTCCCGAATGGTGTGGGAGTCGCCGAGTTGCAGGACAGGTAAGGGCTCTCCGCTGATCTTGAGCAGGGCGAGGTCATGCTCCGCGTCCACAGCCACCCTCTGGGCCTCGCGCGCCTGTCCCTCCTTGCCTTGCCCGACCATGACGATGAACGATTCCTTCTTGTCTGTGGCCAGCACCGCCTGGACGACATGGGCGTTGGTGATGACGTGCCGCCCATCGCCCACCGCAAAACCCGTCCCCAGAAAGTTGATAGGCGGACTGCGGGTTTGTTCGAAGGTCCCCACGCCGACGATAGAAGGTTTGACCTTTTCAATCGCCTTGATGAGATCTGTGGCACAGAGTGGCGACGCCATAAGCATCAGCAGCAGCGGCAACAAAGCGGCCGTATAATCGAACGGCTTTGAGCGGCGTAACGGATATTTATCGTTCATTGATTTCCCCAGGGAATGCTTTAATTCTGACTATCCTATCCTTAAATGAAGGGAACGGTGACGACCTACGCAAAATTTATTTAGGGATTCGCCAGAGGTTCCCTCAGTTGTGGGTGAGGGTTGGCTCAAAATTTGCTAAGATTACCCACAATAATTATATCTAACTAAGGCAGAAAGCTATGAGCGTGGTTGCGGTCGTCGGCTTGGGTTATGTCGGGTTGCCGTTGGCGGTGGAGTTTGGCAAGAAGCAAACCACTCTCGGGTTCGACCTGTCCGGCAGCAAAGTGGAAAGCTATAAGCGCTACATTGATCCGACCGGCGAGGTTTCCCCGGAGGAGTTGCGCGCGGCGCGTCATCTCACCGTTACCACCGATCCCAAACAATTGGCGCAGGCCGACTACATTATTGTAGCGGTGCCCACCCCCGTGGATCTCGCCCATCAGCCCGATTTCGGCCCGTTGGCGGGCGCCAGCAAGAGCGTCGGGCAGAACATGAAGCGCGGCGCCATCGTGATTTATGAATCCACCGTTTACCCCGGCGCGACCGAGGAGGTTTGTATCCCCATACTGGAGCAACACTCCGGAATGAAATGGAAACAAGATTTTCATGCCGGGTATTCGCCGGAGCGCATCAATCCCGGCGACAAAGAGCATACTCTCACCAAGATTCTCAAGATCGTTTCGGGTGATGATGCGGACACCTTGAGCGAGGTCGCCGCACTGTACGAAACCATTATCACCGCCGGGGTGCATCGCGCCTCCAGCATCAAGGTCGCCGAGGCCGCCAAGGTCATCGAGAACACCCAGCGCGATCTCAACATCGCGCTGATGAACGAGCTCGCGATGGTGTTCGACAAGATCGGCATAGACACGCTGGAGGTGTTGCAGGCCGCCGGTACCAAGTGGAATTTTCTGCCGTTCCGCCCCGGACTGGTGGGCGGGCACTGTATCGGCGTGGACCCGTACTACCTTACCCACAAGGCCGAGATGCTCGGTTACCAGCCGCAGGTGATTCTGGCCGGACGGCGCATCAACGACGGCATGGGCAAGTTCATCGCCGAGCAAACGGTCAAACACATGATCCGCGCCGGTTCGCAGGTGAAAGGCGCCAAGATCAATGTGCTGGGCCTCACCTTCAAGGAAAACTGCCCGGACTTGCGCAACTCCAGGGTGATAGACGTGATCCACGAACTGGAATCCTACGGCATTGAGGTGCACGTGCACGACCCGGTGCCGGATAGCGGAGAGGCACGCCATGAGTACGGCATCGAACTGCGTAGCTGGGAGGAGTTGCCGCGCGCCCAGGCCATCGTCATGGCGGTGGCACACCGCGAATTTACCGGACGCCCCTTGCAGGACTACCTCTCCAAGCTCGACAGCAACGGCTGTTTTATAGACGTGAAATCGCAGTTCGACAAGGCGGCGCTGAGCCAGGCCGGACTGCATGTCTGGAGGCTCTAACGCGATGCCAACCTATCAGGACGTACAAAGTCATCTGCGGGGGCAGCGCTACCACTGGCTGGTCACCGGCGCGGCAGGTTTCATCGGCTCCAATCTGGTGGAGACGCTGCTCAAGCTCAATCAGCAGGTGACCGGCCTGGACAATTTCTCTGCCGGCTACCAGCGCAATCTCGATCAGGTGCGAGAACTCGTCACACCGGAGGCATGGCGAAGCTTTTCTTTTCAGGAAGGCGACATTCGGAGACTGGACGATTGCCGACGCGCCTGCGCGGGCGTGGATTTTGTCCTGCATGAAGCGGCGCTGGGTTCCGTGCCGCGCTCGATTGAAGATCCGCTGCTCACCAACGACAGCAACGTCACCGGTTTCGTCAACATGCTGGTGGCGGCCCGCGATGCGCGCGTCAAACGCTTTATCTACGCCGCCTCCAGCTCCACGTATGGTGACGAGCCCAGTCTTCCCAAGAGGGAAGAGGTGATAGGCAAACCGTTGTCGCCGTATGCGGTCACCAAGTACGTCAACGAGCTGTACGCTGATGTGTTCGCCCGCTGTTACGGCCTCAACTGCATAGGCCTGCGCTATTTCAATATCTTCGGGCCGCGCCAGGACCCTAACGGCGCCTATGCGGCGGTGATCCCAAAATGGATTGCGGCAATGATTGCCGATGAGCCGGTGTATATCAACGGGGATGGGGAAACCAGCCGGGATTTTTGCTACATCGAAAACGTGAACCAGGCCAACCTGCTCGCCGCCCTCACCGGCAACCCCGAGGCGCTCAACCAGGTGTACAACGTCGCCCTCAACGAACGCACCAGCCTCAACGAATTATTTGAAATGCAGCGGGGGCTGCTGGTTAAGGCATTTCCCCATTTGAGCGACCGCCGGCCCGTTTATCAAGACTTCCGCGAGGGTGACGTGCGCCACTCCCAAGCCGATATCTCCAAGGCCGAGAGGCTGCTCGGCTATGCGCCGACTCACCGCATTGGAGAAGGCCTCCGGCAGGCAATGGACTGGTATATCAAAAACCTCAGCCCGGGGTTGACCGCTTCCAGCCCGCAGATTATTTCAACAGAGTGTTGATTTCCCCTTCGGTATTTTTGGTGACGCCCAGGCTCAGCGCCTTGTTCAGCAATTGACGCCCTTGAGCCGTTTTGCCGGTCTTTAAATAGGCCGCTCCAAGGTGGTAGTGCACTACGCCATCCGTCGGCATATCTTTAATGGCCTCTTCGAGCAATGGCAGGGCCTTTTTTGTATCTCCGCTGCGCAGCAGTATCCACCCATAACTGTCCCTCGCAGTGGGTTCGCGTTCAGCCAATTTATAAGCCCGCTCGGCAAGCTGTTTGGCCTCCTGCAGATTATTGTTATCCGCCAGATTGAGCGCCAGCTTATTGAGGGTGGGGACATGGTCAGGGTATTTATTCAAAATTGCACGGTAAACCTTATTCGCCTCGTCCGGTTTCCCTGTCATGTCATAGGTTACACCGCGTTGAAATAACAACATGGGATGATTGGGTATGGTCTGCAAGGCTCGATCAAGGGAGATCTTGGCCTTGTCGTAATCCTTTTGGGCGAGATGTAATCCCGCCAGCGCCACCCAGGCATCGAGTAATTCGGGTTCCAATTCAACGGCCTTTTGCAGGTCTTTTTCGGTGTCGGCGGGCCTGTTCTGCAAGGTGGCGATCATGGCGCTCAGGTGATAGGCCGGCGCATAGTTGGCGTGTGCGGATTTCAATTGCTGGAGTACGGTAATCGCCCCCTCCGTATCGTGCGCCTCCACCTTGGCCTCGGCCC
>CAYUAZ010000152.1:0-5632 GCA_964442865.1 uncultured Gammaproteobacteria bacterium | reverse complement strand
CCGGCTGGCACGGCACGCGGACCCCGATGGGCTGGTTTTTCACCAAGGCGGCGCTGCTCACCGTCGGCGGGGCCTATGCGGTGTTGCCCTATGGGCATCAGGGGGCGGTGGAGCACTACCAGTGGTTGACCACGGCGCAAATGATAGATGGCCTGGCGCTCGGCGAAACTACGCCGGGCCCGCTCATCATGGTGGTGACGTTTGTGGGCTTTGTCGGCGCCTGGACCCAGCAACTGTTTGGGCCCGACGCGCTCGTGCTTGCCGGCATAGCGGGCGGACTGACCGCGACGCTGTTTACCTTTCTGCCGTCATTCCTGTTTATTCTGATCGGCGCGCCGCTCATCGAGGCCACCCGCCACACGGTTAAATTTACCGCGCCGCTCACCGCCATCACCGCCGCCGTGGTGGGGGTGATATTCAATCTCGCGCTGTTTTTTGCGTATCATGTGTTCTGGCCGCAGGGATTTGGCGCGAGTATTGCGTGGTTTCCGGTACTCTTGAGCACGCTGGCCTTTATTGCGCTCGTTCATTACCGCGTCGGCGTGGTCACGGTGATCATCGCCTGCGGAACACTCGGTCTACTCTATTCTCTGATAATCTAAACGGAGCCCATGCAAGACTATCAACGTGAATTTCTCGACTTTGCCAAGGAGATCGGCGCGCTGCGCTTTGGCGAATTCACCCTCAAGTCCGGGCGGGTGAGCCCGTACTTTTTCAACAGTGGCCTGTTCAACAGCGGCGCGAGCCTGGCCCGCCTCGGCCGCTACTACGCCGCCGCCATCACCCGCTCCAAGATCAGCTACGACATGCTGTTCGGTCCCGCCTATAAGGGCATCCCCCTGGTCGCCGCCGTCGGCATTGCCCTGGCGGAGCAGCATGGGCGCGATGTGCCTTATGTCTTTAACCGCAAAGAAGCCAAAGATCACGGCGAGGGGGGGCTCACCGTAGGCGCACCGCTCGCAGGCCGGGTGCTGATTGTGGATGATGTGATTAGCGCTGGCACTTCGGTGCGGGAGTCCGTGGAGATCATCGCGGCCAGCGGGGCGAAAGCTGTGGGGGTGGCGATAGCCCTGGATCGCCAGGAGCGCGGCCAGGGAGAACTGTCGGCCATACAGGAGGCAGAGGCTCTTTATCATCTAAAAGTTGTAAATATCGTCAATCTTGACGCTATCGTCGGCTATCTAGCCCATCAACCCGATTGCCAAGAGGCCTTAAGCAAGATTCATGCCTATCGAAAACAGTACGGAACATAATTTGGATAGACTCACCCCGCGCATTCACCTATAGTATGCCCAACTTAACCAGATATTGGAGCACTCCATGATAGACGGTGTATTAAACCTTACCCTTTGGGGCTATGTCGCAGCGGCGCTGCTCATGACCCACATCACCATCGCGGGCGTCACGATCTACCTGCACCGCCACCAGACGCATCGCGGGCTGGATTTGCACCCCATCCCCAGCCACTTCTTCCGCTTCTGGCTGTGGCTGACTACCGGCATGGTGACCAAACACTGGGTGGCGATACACCGCAAGCATCACGCCAAGGTGGAAACCCCCGACGATCCCCACAGCCCGCAGGTCTATGGCATCCGCAAGGTATTCTGGCAGGGCGCCGAGCTGTACCGCGCCGAATCCGGGAAGCAGGAAACCCTGGACGATTACGGCCACAATACGCCCGATGACTGGCTGGAGCGCAACCTCTACACCCCTTATACCTCCTGGGGCATCCGCCTCATGTTGGTCATAGACCTGGTGCTGTTCGGCGCGGCCGGTCTCACCATCTGGGCCATACAAATGGTCTGGATACCGCTCACTGCCGCAGGCGTCATCAACGGCATCGGTCACTGGTGGGGTTACCGCAACTACGAGTGCGCGGACGCATCAAGGAACATCGTGCCGTGGGGCATCCTCATCGGCGGCGAAGAACTGCACAATAATCACCACTCCTTCGGCAGTTCCGCCAAGCTCTCTTCCAAGTGGTGGGAGTTCGACATCGGCTGGCTGTACATCCGCATCCTGGAGACACTGGGACTGGCGCGCGTGAAGAAGGTCGCGCCCGAGCCGGTCATGGTGCCCGCCAAACCCATGATAGACATGGACACCGTGAGGGCGGTCATCACCCACCGCTTCCGGGTCATGGCGCACTACGCCGAGGATGTGCTGGAGCGTGTGCACAAAGAGGAAGTGCGGCTTGCCCATGGCGCCTATCGCGCGATGTTAAAGCGCGCCAAGGCCCTGCTGGTGCGCGAGGAATCGCTCATGAATGAAGAAGCCAAACATCGCTTACAGCGCGTGTTGAGCGTCAGCCAGCGGTTGGAGATCGTGTACCAATACAAACAGCGCCTCCAGGAAATCTGGCAGCGCTCCACCGCGACGCAGGAACATCTGCTGCATGCCCTGCAGGAGTGGTGCAAGCAGGCCGAGGCGACCGGCATCCAGGCCTTGCAGGACTTCTCTCACCGGCTACGCGGGTACTCCTTGCAACCGGCCTGAATTGAATGATGTGTGAAATTCAACGACAAACAAAAGGAAGGACTGGCAAAAGCGCTTGATACGATTTGGGTAGCGGCATTGATTGCCGTGATGGTGGGACTGTTCGTGGACAACAAACTGTCCTGGACCCAAGTCGGCATCCTGCTGGCAATCGGCGCCGTTTGTCTTGGCGGCGCCTTATGGTTAAGGAAAGGAGAAGAGCTATGAACCCTGCTGAAATTACCTTGTTGGCTCTGGTGGTGCTCATCCCTCTGGGTGTGTGGTATGTCGTGACGCACAGCCGCAGCAAACAAGATGGGCCCAGTAGCAAACCTCGCCCTTAGAAACAACACTCACAAATAAAAAACCCGCCTAAAGGCGGGTTTTTTATGAGATTAAAGCGGGCCTATTTGATCTTGGCCTCTTTGTAGAGCACGTGCTTGCGGATCACCGGATCGTATTTCTTGGCCTCCATCTTGTCCGGCATGGTGCGCTTGTTCTTGGTGGTGGTGTAGTAATGGCCGGTGTCGGCGCTGGAAACCAGTTTAATCTTGTCACGCATAACGTTATCTCCTAGACCTTTTCGCCACGGCCGCGCATATCGGCGAGCACGTGGTCTATGCCGTGTTTATCAATGATGCGCATACCGTTGGAGGTAAGACGCAGGCGCACCCAGCGATTTTCGCTCTCCACCCAAAAGCGGTGGCTGTGCAAATTAGGCAAGAAGCGGCGTTTGGTCTTGTTGTTGGCGTGGGACACGTTCTGTCCCTTCAAGGGACGCTTCCCCGTAACCTGGCATACTCTGGACATACACTTTCACTCACAAGCGATCAAGTTGCATAGTTTATAACAAAACCCACGGATATTCAAAGTACCCTACATAAGCCGGGAGAGGGTCGGGGTGAGGGAGGCTAAAACCGATACCGCGTCAGATTCACCTGCCTGCCATCCGGCAACGTCAGCACCGCCGTGGCCCGACCGGTGAATTGCAGGGTGATGCTCCCCACATTGCCATTCACCTGAGTGGGTTTCCGGTAGAGGCCGGTCAAGGTTTGCCCATTGGCGTACTGTTCCCACTGGCCTTGATAGAGCATAGGGGATGTCATGTCACCGGCGGAGATATACCAGACCGGATTGCCCTGCTCGTCATACATGTAGCCGCCGATAAACAGTTTGTTGCCCTGCACTTCCAGGGCAAAACCTCTACCGCTTTCACTCTGATTCCACCACCAGCCGGATTCGGGTTGAAAGCTGGAAGCGCCTTCTCCAAACACATAGCGCTCGATGGGTATCGTGCCGCCCGGCCAGGTGAGGGCGCCGTGGGTGGCGTCGCTGAACTGTATCGTGATAGTCCCGGCGTTGGGGCTGGTCAGTGAGTAGGGCTTGTACGCTCCAGTGAGGGTTTGGCCGTTGCCAAACGACTGGAGGGGGCCTTGATAGAGGGTACTGTTGGTCATGGGTCCCGCCGAGGTATGCCAAGTCGCGCGGCCCGACGTATCGTATAAATACCCCGCCATGAACAAGGTATTTTGACTCACTTCGATGCTGAAACCCCGGCCGCTCTCATTGGGATTCCACCACCAGCCGGGTTGAATGGGGGTCACGGCTAGGCCTGTGACCTGGAGGGGTGTTGTCCCTATCGGTTTCCCAGACAGCACTGCACCAACAGTTAGATTAGCACCAAAAATGGCCCCGCCGTACATAATAAAGGCTTCACCAGTTGAGGCAATATCAATATCCTCATAGTACGATGCACCCTCTGGAAGAGGCCCTCCCATTGGAATGGACTCTCCTATGGGGGATAAGCGCCAATTATCAAGCAAGCTGGGATTGCCTTTGACATCCTCAATGCGGTAAAACCGACCATCGTAGAAATTCCGACCATATAAGCTAGTAACTGTAGCTCCGGAAAAATTGTTGCTGTAAGCAATGTCCGGAAAAGCTATGCTGTTCTCAACATAGATGATGCTATCGGTTTGGGTCCCCAAAGTGACAGGGTCAGCATCTATGATCTGCCCAGTGTCGGGATTTATCCGCATGTTAAGCCCCGCCATCACCCTTAGTTCATCTGTCACCGGATTAAAGTCCATGGCAAACAGACCTCCAGCTAGGCCATAAGTGGTGGTGCCTACTCGTGTCGCCACCCCTGTTGCGGGGCTAATCATGTAGAGGCTACCTAGATATAGCCCCATGATAAAGTTATCAGCAGCCGCTATCCCATAAAGCTGACCGGTGGACGAGCGTACATCAATCGCCACAATACGCTCGCCTGACTGGAGACCGGTAATGGTGACGGTGCGGAAAATCGTCCCGGGAGTGTCACTATCAAAGCTGAGTAGCTTGTTAGGAGGTGGATACACTCCCGCTACGGGCGCATCTTGAGTCAGCGCCACCATGGGCATGGACTGCACCGAGGTTGAGAAACTCAGCAGCAGGGCAACAGCGCCTATCCATAAATGACCATACCGGCTGTAATTCCTGTTCATGAACACCTCCTGAACGCTGCCTGGGCTTGCTTAAACGCCCCCGGCATAGCCGGGGGCGTTACCCGAACGAGTTACTACAACCTTGGCATCGAAACGCGCTAATTCATAGAATCATAGGTACCCATCCAGGACATCCTTGCCCGCACGGCAAGCTCAATGTTGCGCGGCGTCCAGATGTATTGAGACTCAGCCAGGTAGGCCGCCACGCCGGTAATATGCGGCGCAGCCATGGAGGTGCCGGAAAGGTTCGCATAATTGGAATAGGTCATGGATCCGGATTAATTAGGATACTCGCTCCAAGTGGAGTAAATGGCTTTGCCCGGCGCCCACGCCTCCACACACGGCCCGAAGTTCGAGCCCAATTCGTAACTGTTAATCACTGGATTTTCAAAACCGCCGTTCCACCGCGTCACCGGCTCAGCGTTGTCGTTGATGGCGCCGACCACCATGATTCCATCGTCTGATCTGGTATCGTTGTACGCATAGGTGCACGCATCATCAAAATGGTTCCCGGCGGATTGCACGACAAAAGCCCCGGCAAACCAATAGTGGCGGGCGGGTGTTGCAAGGTTCTTTATTTTGTTGCCGAGGGTCTGCCCTAGATTATAAACCGAAGCACTAGTGTCCGGTTAAAAATCAAATAGAATCATTTGGTTACTGGGTGGTGGTGC
>CAYUAZ010000151.1:4901-5688 GCA_964442865.1 uncultured Gammaproteobacteria bacterium | reverse complement strand
AAAACTACTTTGCATCTTCCGGATATGTATGCACTTGAATCAAAAATGCTCTAGACACAAGCGGCCCAGATAGTATATCGGCTTCCTGCAAGGAAATATTAAGGAAACTCCATGCCTGAAATCAGCTCATGGAGAGTGATTTTTTGCCGGAATCGTGGCATTCGTGGGGCACTAAGATTAAAATAGCTGATTGACCTCATCCCTATCCTGTTTAGTGTTTAGCGGGGGAGAGGAGAGTGATAGGCAGCCCTCATCCCCATCCCTTCTCCCAGGGGGAGAAGGGGGCGAGCTGAGGCGCTACGCGCACTAAAATATTATCGGGGCCGTTAGCTCAGCCGGTAGAGCAGCAGACTTTTAATCTGTTGGTCGTGCGTTCGATCCGCACACGGCCCACCATTTTGCACCATCCGGTGCGGGCCAGAATAGTCCGTACATACTTCAGGAAATACAGAGGGTTCGGCTACCTGAAGCAGACCGACGGATGCCCCACCCTGTCACCGGTGGCAAGGCTACCTTTGGAATAGTATGAGGGTCTGTTCCTTGGTCTGGTCGCCATTGCTGGCCTTCAGCTTGGTCTCATAGCGGGTTCCGCGCTGCTTGATGGACGGTTCGAAGGCAAAGTCAAAATAGCCCTCCGAGTCCGTCTGCAGACTCTTTGTGAAGATGTTTTGCTTGAATCCGAACGGGCCCACCAGGGCGGTGCTGGCTTCGACCTGCACGTCTATGTTGGTGTTGGGCCAGCTACGTCCTCGTACTTCGATCCGGTCACCGCTGACCTCACTGTTGT
>CAYUAZ010000151.1:0-4891 GCA_964442865.1 uncultured Gammaproteobacteria bacterium | reverse complement strand
TGGCAGGTCTGTAAATATCCAGCGGCAACTGCCTGTCGGCACTCTCGCCGGGCTGAGCGGCGAAGCTCCATGCCGCACGGGCGGCGTTCCCGGCCAGGTCCTTGGCGAGCACTTCCACGCGATATTGTCCGCGCTCCAGACCTTGCGGAGCTTGATACTTTATAGCACCGGCGGTAATGCTGCTGTCGCGGGTGACATCCCGGTCATTCAGCAGGAGGCGCACGGAACGCGGATCTACGCCCGACCCGCTGCCATCGTCGAGCGTGGCCGAGATGATCACAGGGTTGGAGCTGGAGATCGTCTCGCCCTCCAAGGGGCGCTGATTTTTAATAACCGGACCGTCTGTATCCTTGCCTACCTGCTCCAGGCGGGCGTGCGCCGATTGATCGCCCAGCACCAAGGTAGCCGTAGCCGATATATTGACACCCGTCGGGAAGTTGTCGTTGCGACGGACCGTGTAGCGGCCCTCATAGACTCCAGAGCCTGTCGGAGCCTCGATCAAGGCGAGATTTTCCGCCACGCCTTCGATGGCGAAGCCCGCCTTGGCGTTGGGGGTGCCTTTGAGCGTGAAATTCAATTCAGTGCCGGGATCCATATCCCGCACCGGGGTCATTCTAAATTGCTGAATCGCCGGTGACACGGGCTTGGGCGTCGCCACTGGGGCGGCTTTGGCGATCATGAGCGGTTGATCCAGCTTGGCGGTTGCGACCCGGTTGCCGCGCCGCAGACTGGCGCGTACGACGGTGTTGGCGGTGAGGCGATCCTTGAGTTTGATGGTGTATTCCGCCTCGTAGATCCCGGGCTCAACCTCTTGCATGGAGATAATGCGTTTCACACCCGTAATTCTCAGCGTGGCCTTTGCAGCGGGCGTGCCTTCGAGAGTAAAAACCAGATCGGTCCCGGCTTCAAGCCGCTCTACTGCTTCTACCTCAAAGCTGTCTATTTGAAGCGTGACCACGGGGGCCGCTAGAGCAAGGCCGGGCGCTATGATTGCGGGGACCAACAAGGCCAGAGAAATAAACAGCGTACGGATGGGTATCATAAAATCTCCCTTGGCCGCGGATCAGGGGCGCAGCATCGCGGACTTGTCTGTTTATGCTACTCCCTCTGAAAACCGGCTACAATGGCTTTACGGTTTGAAGATCAAGTCAACATGAGTTACTCAGGGGTTACAAAGTAAGGCTACTCCACCGTTACCGATTTAGCCAAATTACGCGGCTTGTCCACATCGGTGCCTTTGAGCACCGCGACATGGTAGGCAAGCAGTTGCAGCGGCACGGTATAAATAATCGGTGAGACATAGTCCTCGCTGTGCGCGACGTTAATAACCTCTACCCCCTCAGTGGATTTTACGCCGGAAGAGGCATCGGCAAACACAATCAACTGACCGCCGCGGGCACGCACCTCTTGCAAATTGGACTTGAGCTTCTCCAGGAGGTCGTTGTTGGGCGCGACGGCGATGACGGGCATATCGGCATCCACCAGCGCCAGCGGGCCGTGCTTCAGCTCACCGGCCGGATAGGCTTCGGCATGGATGTAGGAGATTTCCTTGAGCTTTAGCGCACCTTCCATCGCGACCGGATAATGTGCGCCGCGTCCCAGAAACAAGGCATGATGCTTATCGGCAAAGCATTCGGCGAGGATTTGAATCTGTTTGTTGAGTTCCAGGGTCTGCGTGATCTGGGCGGGCACCCGCTCGAGTTCGCGGACGATCTCCCCTTCCAACTCCTTGCTCATGCCGTGTCTGCGTCCTAACACCACCACCAGGATGAGCAGCGCGACCAGTTGCGTGGTGAAGGCCTTGGTGGAGGCGACACCGATCTCCGGCCCGGCACGGGTCATGAGCACCAATTCGGATTCGCGCACCAGCGAACTCTCCGGCACGTTGCAGATCGCCAGCGAATGTCCAAAGCCCAGTTTTTTCGCCTCGTGCAGGGCGGCCAGGGTGTCGGCGGTCTCGCCGGACTGCGACAGCGAGACGATCAGCGAGTTACGCCGCACCACCGGTTTCCGGTAGCGGAATTCACTCGCCACTTCCACGCTGCACGGGATACCCGCTAACGATTCCAGCCAGTAACGCGCTATCATCCCGGCGTGGTAACTGGTGCCGCAGGCGATGATGTGTACACCGTGTATCTCGTCGAATATCTTGCCGGCGCCGGGTCCGAATGATTCTTCCAGGACCCGCCCTTCGAAGATGCGGCCCTCCAGGGTGTCGGTCACCGCACGGGATTGCTCAAAAATCTCCTTGAGCATGTAATGCCGGTATTCGCCACGCTCGACCGCGTCCGCCGTCAAGTTACTGATATGTACCTTACGATCCACCTGTAGGCCGGACGAGTTGATGACACGCACACTGTCTTTGGTGATATCGGCGATGTCGCCGTCTTCGAGGATGATAAAGCGCCGGGTCACGGGCAATAGTGCCGCCACGTCCGAGGCGATGAAGTTCTCGCCCTCGCCGAGGCCGATCACCAGGGGGCTGCCGCGCCGGGCCGCGACGAGGCGGTTGGGGTCCGTAACGCTGATCACACCGAGTGCGTAAGCGCCCACCAATTCCGCGACGGTTGCGCGCAAGGCATCAAATAAATTATCACCCGATTGCAGATGGCTGTGTATTTGGTGCACCACCACCTCGGTATCAGTCTGCGAGGTGAATTCGTACCCCGCTTTGATCTGCTGGGCACGCAGTTCTTCGTGATTCTCGATGATGCCGTTGTGCACCACGGCCACCGTGCTGCGGCAGATGTGTGGATGGGCATTGGCCTCGCTGGGCGCCCCATGCGTGGCCCAGCGCGTGTGTGCGATGCCGGTATGACCCAGCAGCGACTTGGTGGCCAACTGCAACTCAAGCTCGGCCACTTTGCCCACCGCGCGCGCGCGCGCGAGCTTGCCCTTGGCATCCAGCACCACCGCGCCAGCCGAGTCGTAGCCACGGTATTCCAGCCGTTTGAGGCCCTCAACCAGGGAACCTAACACATCACGTTGGGAAATTGCACCGACTATTCCGCACATATATAAACCTCAGTTGCAAGTTTCAAGTAGCAAGTAGCAAGTAGCAAGGAAATTCTGTTTCATCTTTACCCTTGCTACTTGCTACTTGTCACTGCCTTCTTCACCGGCCGCTTCCAGTTTTCTCGTGTCTCTTGTTGGGCGCGGCTGAGTGTGAGCTTGTCCGGCGGTACATCACGGGTAATGGTGGAACCCGCGCCGATGGTCGCGCCTGCGCCGATCTGCACCGGCGCCACCAGTTGCGTATCGGAGCCGATGAAGGCGCCGTCGCCGATGACGGTCTGGTGTTTGTTGGCGCCGTCATAATTACAGGTGATAGTCCCCGCGCCTATGTTCACGTCGCGCCCCACGGTGCTGTCGCCCACGTAGCTCAGGTGATTGATCTTGGAATTCGCACCGACCGTGGATTTTTTGATCTCGACAAAGTTGCCGATGTGCGTCCCCTCGGCGAGTTTGGTTTCAGGACGGATGCGCGCGAATGGACCGATGCGGCAACCGGCGGCGATGACAGCATCTTCGATGACGCAGTTCGGCAATATCTGCACATCGTCACCAATGGTGGCGTTGCGGATCCAGTTATTAGGGCCGATCTGAACACGATCCCCCAGCGTTACCTTGCCCTCGATGACGACATTGACATCCAGCACCACGTCTGTGCCTACCGTCAACTCGCCGCGCAGGTCAAAACGCGCCGGGTCGCACAGCGTCACGCCCTGTAACATCAGCAACTCGGCCTGGGTACGCTGGTAATGACGCTCCAGTTCGGCGAGTTGTTGTTTAGTGTTGACGCCCATGATCTCAGTAGCTGTATCGGCCAGCACAGTGGCGATCTTGACCCCTTCCCGTACCGCCAGGGCGATAACGTCGGTAAGGTAATACTCGTTCTGGCTGTTGTTATTGGAAATTTGCGACAACCAGCCCCTCAGTCGCTCGGCGGGCATGGCCATCATGCCGGTGTTGATCTCGCCGATCTCGCGCTCGGCCGATGTCGCATCCTTATGCTCGACGATGCGTAGCACCTGGCCCTGGCTGTCGCGCATTATGCGGCCGTAGCCTTGCGGATCGGCAAGTTGGGCGGTGAGCAAACCAAAACCTTCCCGGCCCGCTTGGGCAAGCAATTTTTGCAGCGTTGCCGCGCTAATCAACGGCACATCGCCATAGAGTACCAATACGGTGTCGGGGGCGGGGATGTGCGGCAGCGCCTGAACCACGGCATGGCCGGTACCCAACTGTTGGGCCTGTTCCACCCATTGTACGGGTAGTCTTCCCAGTTGCTTGGGCACGGCGTCGCCGCCGTGGCCGTAAACGATCAGGATCTTGTCGGCGTCCAGTTTCAGGGCGGTGGCGACGACATGCTCAAGCAGGGATTTTCCGGCCAGCGGGTGCAGCACCTTGGGCAGCGGCGAACGCATGCGCGTGCCTTGTCCGGCGGCGAGGATGACAACGCTCAGGCTCATGGCCTTAAGGATAAACTAGCAGGCTGTTGAAAAACAGCCCGCGGTGCAGGGGCGAGCTGCGAAGCAGCAAGCGGGCAAGCCACGGATGGCTTGCTCTGGACTTGCAAGCGACGCAGGATGCGAAAGCGCCGCAAGCGCCGCCATTTTTCAAACACGGTTTATGTGCTTGAAAAATGAAGCAAAGCAAAAACCACGCTTTTTGCTTTGCGTGTTGAAAAAGCCCATGGATGGGCTTTTTCATCCTATTAGGGCCGCGCCGAGGAGAGCCTGAACGCAAGGAGAGACCGCAGTCGCCAATTTTTTCGCCAGAATTGAGCCCATGAACAGAGCGGTCTCTCCCTCATCCGGCCCTTCGGGCCACGGCTGCGCCCCCCTCGCTACGCTCTCCCCGCAAGGGGAGAAGAGGGTCGGTGCGGCCTTCG
>CAYUAZ010000150.1:0-5689 GCA_964442865.1 uncultured Gammaproteobacteria bacterium | reverse complement strand
GCACCAACGTGCACTTCACGCTCAAGACCAACCCCTTGAAGCGCGCAGACCTCGACGAATTCGTGAAGTGCTACAACCCCGAAAACCGCCATCAGCGCAAAGCCACCTGGAAGGAAAAGGCTGCCCCCTCACCCCAGCCCTCTCCCGCAAGGGGAGAGGGGGCGGGTAATGATGGTCGCTGGCGCGCGTACACCTACGATGAACTCATTAACCGCGACAAGTTGAGCCTCGATATCTTCTGGCTCAAAGACGACTCGTTGGAGGATTCCGATAACCTCCCAGCACCGGACGTGCTGGCGCAGGAAATTGTCGAAGACCTGGTGGCTGCGTTGGAGCAGTTCCGTGAAATTGCTTCTGACCTTGGCTCTGCCGAGGGAATCTAATGATAACTTCATGAATAGAGTCGGGAGAGGCTACACCGCGAAAACACCCTGACGGCGACGAAATACCGCTCGATGCCCGACAGCAGCAACTCGTTGTTGCACAGACACAAGACTGCATATTGCAGGGTGTGGTCCTCTACCAGCGTAAACTCCCGTCATCAAAGTGCTGATTTACCTCACTGGATTGGCGGCATGACAGTTCCACTGGGGTGGGTTGTGGGGCCGTGTGTGATTCGTTTGAGACGGGTGATTGACTGTACACGGCTACGAGGTATGCTCGCGGCTACAGGGTGACGAGGACCGGCTTACGCTGCGTGCCATGAGGCTGGTATACACCACTAACAATGGAGAATGTCCGTTGAACGTTGAGCACGGTATCAAACTGCTTTGGAAGCTAATACCTCGTCTTTTTGTTCTGAGCCTTCTGCTGATACCAGAGACTTCAATTGCGCACGTAAAGTGGTTCTCTGACTACGACATCCGCATAGCGCCCAGGTCGCCCTGGCTGGTTTTTTCCGGCAGCTATTTCCTGGTGTATAGCCTGGTGCTTTTCTTTCTAATAATCGGCATCACATACGCGGATCGCCTTTTGATGGAGAAATGTTACCGGTATTTATCAAATAAAGATTCTGAACCTTACTGGCAGGTGGTGAAAGTTAAAGACTGGTTTGCCAACAACAACTACCACCTCTTAAGGTATGGTGTTTCAGCCTTCTTCTTTTCCCTGTATATCTATGACAGCTTTATTCTGACTCCTGAATTAAAGACAGGGGCGCCTTGGGTCCACTGGGCGCATCTGTGTATTTCTATTCTTGCCTTAAACGTCGGCACCGTGTGGATAGCCGCAACCTTCATCCTGGCACTGTATGGCCAAGCTATCGCCCAATACGGCATGTTTCACATGCTCGACTATCCTATTTTCATCGGTGTCGCCTTTTACCTCTTGTTGTGGTCACGATACGGGGCTGAAAAGAGAGTTCAGGCGGAAAAAATACTCACGTTTTTTACGGCCATTACGCTGCTTTGGGGGGGTGTCGAGAAATTCTGCTATCCCGAGTGGAGCTTTGGTCTCCTGTACAACAATCCGGAATTGTTGCTCGGTTTTACACCTGAGTTCTATATGGTCTCATCTGGTTTTGTGGAATTTACGGCGGCCTATCTGTTAATTACAGGCAAACTTTCCGCCCGTATAGCCAGCATGCTGCTGTTATCTATTTTTCTTGCAGCTATTGTGATCTTCGGGAGAATAGACGCTGTCGGTCACAGCGTTATCATTGTGGTGTTAATGATGATGACCTTGGGGTCTGCAAATCAAATAGCGTCTATGCTCGACACAAAAAACCACAGGACAACCGCTGTTTGTCACGCTGTCGCTTATGTGCTCACTCTGGTTGGCCTGGTATACATTTACTGTGGGATGCACCATCTTTTTTATCCCGCAGGGTAAAGCGATTACGTCTTATATCTCGCGATTGCGATTGCGATTGCGATTGAGAATGAGGATGGGTGACTTGTTGTCCAGGTGTTTTGAATCGGGATTGAAACTGTGGGAGAGGAAAACAAAAAGGCCGGAGCTTCCCGGCCTTGGATGGATGGTGGAGGCGGCGGGAATCGAACCCGCGTCCGCAAATCCGCTACCTTTGGTTCTACATGCGTAGCCTGGTCATTGGATTTAACCCGTTGCTACCCGACAGGCAGGGAACACAACAGGCGAGCCCAGTAAGGATTTAGCGCATTGACCCTGGGCGAGCCGCAGCGCGATCTTGTGAGCGTCGACCCCTGAATGTCCTTGCGGACTCTGAACGCACAAGCACGGCTTCAGTCAGAGGTTAGCGGGGATTAAGCCGCTAAGGCGTAGTTGTCGTCGTTGGCAACTATAATTGTGCAGTTTGATTAACGAGGTGAACTGCACCTCGGCATGCCCCTCAGGCTTTGTAACCCGCGTCGAAGCCAGGTCGCCCCCAAAAGATACTAACGGTAAGACAGTGTAACCTAGAAGAAGTTCCTTGTAATCAGGCGGCGAGCTTTTCGACCCTCAGTTTTTTCAAGGAACGTTGAGCGTGCCACAGGTCATACTGCATTTGATGCTTCAGCCAGATTTCCGGCGTAGTGTTAAATGCCTTGGAGAGACGAATGGCCATCTCCGGACTTACACCGGCACGGCCATTTACCAATTCCGACAGGGTTTTGCGGGTGACGCCCAGTATCTCGGCGGTCCGCGTAACGGACAATCCTAGCGGCTTCAGGCATAGTTCACGTATGACTTCACCGGGATGGGGCGGATTGTACATCATCGTGTGTTCTCCTAATGGTAATCCAGGTAATCGACATCATAAGTATCTTTCCCACGGAAACAGAATGTGATGCGCCAATTGCCGTTTACGACTACTGACCAAAAGCCTTTCATATTACCCAGCAGCGGGTGCAGGCCTAGTCCTGGTAGTCCCATTTCATGCGGGTCTTCGGCAAGATTCAAATGAGCCAAAATCAGCCGCAGACGCTTCGCGTGTGCGGGCATAATGCCCGCCTTGCTCCCGGTTTTGTAAAAATTCCCCAGTCCTTTATGACGAAAGGATTTTATCACGAGTAAGTGTAACCTGTAACGGTTCAGGTGTCAAATCAGTTTAATGGGCCTTGAGCAACTGCTCTTTTTCGCGCTGCCAGTCGCGGTCGCGCTCCGTGTCGCGCTTGTCGTGGGTCTGTTTGCCTTTGGCAAGGCTGATCTCCAGCTTGGCGCGGCCCTTTTTCCAGTAAATGGCAAGCGGTATCAAGGTGTAGCCCTTGCGCTCTACCGCGCCAATCAGCTTGTTTAACTCGTCCTTGTGCAAGAGTAATTTGCGCGTGCGCAGGGGGTCGGGGTGAATATGCGTGGAGGCGGTGGGCAGTGGCGCGAGGTGCGCGCCAAACAGCCAGGCCTCGCCGTTCTTGAGCAGCACATAACTCTCTTTGAGCTGGATGCGCCCGGCGCGCAGGCTTTTGACTTCCCAGCCCTCCAGGACGAGACCGGCCTCAAAACGTTCCTCCAGAAAATAATCGTGGCGGGCTTTTTTGTTGAGGGCGATGGTGGCGGGGGCGCCTTTGGGTTTTGCTTTGGACATGGGGTCATTATAGAGGCCAGCCGCTAACAGGTATACTTAAGCAGCTTGAGACAACGGCAAAATTCACCCACAATGGCGGCTTTTAGTATGCAAAACGCCGGGAATTATGAAGATGAAGAGTAGCCGCCGGTGACCACCATCAGCCGCAGCGCCCTAGTGCCTTATTCCGCCGAGCAGATGTACGTGCTGGTGGATGATATCGCGTCTTACCCGAAGTTCTTGCCGTGGTGCGTCTCCGCCGTGATACTGAGCCGCGACGCCGATGAGGTGCGCGCGGTGCTCGATCTGGCGCGCGGCGGCTTGCGGAAGTCGTTTACTACCTGTAACCGCTTGCAGAAAAACAAGATGTTCGAGATCCGTTTGCTGGAAGGCCCGTTTCGTCACCTGGAGGGCTTTTGGCGCTTTGACGCATTGGCGCCGGAGTCGTGCAAGGTGTCCCTGGATATGGATTTTGAATTTTCAAACAAATTGGTCGGAATGGTGTTTGGGCCGGTGTTTCATCAAATCACCAACACGCTGGTGTATGCCTTTTGCCAGCGCGCCAACGATATGTATGGCGCAAATCGTTAGCAGGCTGTTTCAACCGCCTGCTAACCTCAGGGCGCGGGGGAAGTAGGTAACGGGATGCCTGTGCTTCCTTCGGGGGGCGCGGCTTCAGTGGCGGGTTGGGGCTTGGATTCCTGGTCACCGAATCCGAGTGAACTTTTGAGGCGGCTGAAAAAACCCGGCTGCTCGGCGGAGGTTTCCACGGTGACGGCGCCTTCCTGTTTCTCGGCGGGTGCGCGCGTGGTTGTGGCGGGTTTGATGTCGCCTTCCACACGCTTTAGCGTCCCTTCCTCAAAAAACAGCGAGATGCGGCGTTGTTGACGTTCCTCGCCGCCATGTTGCAGGCTGTAGACATAGTCCCAGCGCTCCTGATGAAATACGTCCACCAGCATCGGTGTGCCGAGGGCAAACACGACCTGGCTCTTGTCCATCCCGGGTTTTAGCTTGTCCACCATCTCCTGGGTGATAACATTGCCCTGCGGAATATCAATCTTGTAGGCGCCGGGTATGGACGGGACGGAACACGCAGACACCATAAGAACGGTGCTGGCTACTAGAGAAATGAGAAGCTTTTGCATCTTGATCTGCCTTATAATCAGAACATGAATGATACCCCAAGCAGCCCCCAAATAGAATTGCAGGCAGGACACTGAATGGAAAGCCGCGACCTTAAAAAGGCGGGCCTCAAGGCGACCCTGCCCCGCATCAAGATCCTGCACATGCTGGAGCAGAGCAATGCCAGGCACCTCAGTGCGGAAGACATCTACAAGGCGCTGCTCGACAGCGGTGAGGATGTGGGCCTGGCGACCGTGTACCGTGTGCTTACCCAGTTTGAGGCCGCGGGCCTGGTGACCCGGCATCATTTCGAGGGTGGCCACTCGGTGTTTGAGGTGAACGAGGGCAAGCACCACGACCATATCCTGTGCGTTAAGTGCGGCAAGATTGAAGAGTTTATGGACGAGGTCATCGAAGAGCGGCAGCGCGGCATCGCCAAGAAGGCGGGCTATGCGATGACCGATCACTCGCTGTATATCTACGGAATTTGCAAAAACTGTCAGCAGGGCAAGACCGAGTAGTCGCGGGCGCGCGCAGCGTCGCTGCGTAAGCAGGCCCGGTGTGCGCTCATCAATCTGATCTCAGTAATGAAAAACAGATTTTTTGTTGGCCTGGTATTGCTCTGCGCCTGGATTTCGATAGCCCACGCACAGGATCAAGCCGAGCTTTCTGATACGATAGTCGGCGCAGAATTGGCCTATACTGCGCGGGTTGGCGACACCCTGCTGGCCATTGGAGCACGCTACGGTGTTCAGGCGGCGGTGTTGGCGAGGGACAACGGCTTAGAACCCAGCAGCCGTTTGCAGTCGGGCCAAGTACTGCGCATTGATAATCGTCATATCGTTCCTAAACAACTTGAGGACGGCATCCTTATCAATCTGCCGCAACGCATGTTGTTTCTGTTACAAGGCGGTAGTCCTGTCGTCTACTATCCGGTGGGATTGGGACGCCCTGACTGGCCTACGCCCACGGGCGAATTCACGGTATTGGTCAAAGAGGAAGACCCGGTCTGGGATGTCCCCATCTCCATCCAGGAAGAGATGCGCCGCGAGGGTAAAGTGGTGAAGACCAGGGTGCCGCCGGGACCGGACAACCCGTTGGGCCGTT
>CAYUAZ010000149.1:0-5758 GCA_964442865.1 uncultured Gammaproteobacteria bacterium | reverse complement strand
TTGGAAATGCGCTCAAAATGCTCATGTACTCCGTGTACACTGCGCTTTTTCGCGCATTTCCGCCTTGCCCTCGCGTCTTGATCGAATTTTTAGAGGCGCCCTTAAGCAAGCCTCTATAGGTCCTGCGAACGCCGGTGAGTCTCCCAATATCAGCGGGCGTACATCAAGCTCTGGATTTCCTTGATAACCGGCGCAGTGTCCGGCCGGACGCCGTGCCAAATAAAAAATGATTCGGCAGCCTGTTCCACCAGCATCCCCAAACCGTCCAGCGATGTAGCCGCCCCCTGCCCTTCCCCCCAGCGCACGAAAGCCGTGGGCTCTGCCGCATACATCATGTCGTAACACCAGCCGTCCTTGGCCAAGATGCCTCCGGGCAATGGAGGCAGCTCGCCGCTGAGGCTCGCCGAGGTGCCATTGATAATCAGATCGAATTGTCGGTCCTGCAACTGCGCGTAGGGGCACATTTCGATCTTACCTACACCCGCAAAGACCTCAATCAATTCGCGCGCCTTTTCCACATCACGATTAACGATGGTCAATTGCGCAGGCCGCTCCTCAAGCAGGGGTCCCAATACCCCCCGCACCGCACCGCCGGCCCCCAACAGCAGGACACGTTGCCCGCTGATCCGGCCGGCATGATTTTGCAGGATGTCGCGCACCAGGCCGATGCCGTCGGTGTTGTCGCCGTGGCGGCCGCCGTCGGGCTTAAGACTCAGGGTATTGACCGCCCCGGCCAGCTCGGCCCGTGCAGTACGCACATCCGACAGCAGCCACGCCTCGCGCTTAAAGGGCACAGTGATATTCAACCCTTTGCCACCGGCGGCCTGAAAATTACCCACCGCCTGGGGGAAACCACCGGCATCCACCTGGATGGCGGTATAGCCGATCTTTAATCCAAACTGGCGCGCAAAGGCGGTGTGAATCAGCGGCGACTTGCTGTGCGCCACCGGATTACCCATCACCGCGTAACGCTGTTCTTGCCGGTCAAAATCGAATAAGGATGACATGGGTATTTCGTAACATTTTCAATGTATAGTAGCTATTTTTACGATCATAGCAACTAAGTGAACGCTTTGGCCAAAAAAATCACTCCGCCGCCACCGGAAAACATCGCCGCCGTGGATCTCGGCTCCAACAGTTTTCACCTGGTTATCGCGCGCATCAACCGCGGCAAACTGTACATCCTCGATCGGCTGCGTGAAACCACACGGATAGCGGCAGGCCTCGACAACAACAACCGCCTCACGGCGCAGGCGCAAAGACGCGCGCTCGACTGTCTGAAACGTTTCGGTCAACGCATCGCCGCTATCGCGCCGGGGAGCGTGCGGGCAGTGGGCACCAACACCCTGCGGCGCGCCCAGAACGCCAAGTCATTTTTGCAGCGCGCCCAGCAAGCGTTAGGACACCCTATCGAGATCATCGGCGGACGGGAAGAGGCACGGCTCATCTATCTCGGCGTCGCGCACAGTCTCGCCGACGACGCCGGGAAACGTTTGGTGGTGGACATCGGCGGAGGCAGCACCGAACTCATCATCGGTGCGCGTTTCGAGCCCCTGCACATGGAAAGCCTGCAGATGGGCTGTGTGACGAGCAGCCTCAGCCACTTTCCCGGCGGCGCCATCACCCCGGCTTCGATGCGGCGCGCCGAAATCGCCGCGCAACAAGAATTACAGGTTATCGCCGGTCAATACCGTGACATCGGCTGGGCAGGTTGTGTCGGATCATCCGGCACCATCAACGCCATTCAGGAAATCCTCACCGCCAATCGCTGGAGCCGGGACGGCATTACCCGTTCCGGCCTGAAAAAACTACGCAAGCACCTGCTCGCCGCCGGGCATGTAAATCGTCTCCAGCTCCCAGGACTGCGCAGCGATCGCGCGCCCGTCTTGCCGGGCGGCGTGGCCATCCTGCTCGCCGTGTTTGAGAGTCTCGGCATCGAGCGGATGCACGCTACAGGCGGGGCCCTGCGCGAAGGGCTGCTCTATGATCTGCTCGGCCGCATCCGTCACAAGGACATCCGCGACCACAGCGTCGCGCGGCTCAGCACCCAGCATCACGTAGACACCGATCAGGCTAAACGTGTCGAGCAGACGGCCCTGCGCTGCCTGAAGCAACTCCCACAATGGAAGCTCGACGCATACCAACCCATGCTCGGCTGGAGCGCGCGGCTACACGAGATCGGCCTCGCCATCTCGCACAGCCAGTATCACAAACACGGCGCCTACCTGGTCGAGCACTCCGATATGCCCGGTTTTTCGCGCCAGGAACAGCAACTTCTGGCCACGCTTATTCTCGGCCAGCGCAACAAACTCCCGCTTGCCGTATTTTCAGACCTGCAGACGGAGCGGGCGAGAGCGGCGAAATGTTTATGCGTTTTACTGAGGCTCGCGGTGTTATTAAACCGCAGCCGCAGCCGCCAGCCCCTGCCCAAGTTTTCCATTACCGCAAAGGGGGATCTCTTGCAGATCAATTTCCCCGCTGGCTGGCTCAACAAACATCCACTCTCCCACGCCGACCTGGCTCAGGAAATAAAATATTTGAAAGCTACGAAGATAAAGCTGAGGTTGGCCTGAGATTGGCCGAATGAATTCGGCCCTACTTGGTAGGTGCGAATTCATTCGCACACGACAGACGTTTATTCCGCCAATTCCTGCAACAGAAACTGCTGAGCCGAACGAGGTTTCTGATTCCCCGGCTTGAGACGCTTATACGTTCCATCGCTTTGCATCAGCCAAGTCTGGGTATTATCGGCAAGATACGGCAACAGCCCTTCATTTAACAGCCGCGCCTGCAGGCGGCTGTCCTCGACCGGAAAGCAAGCCTCCACACGCCGGAAGAAGTTACGCCCCATCCAGTCCGCGCTCGAACAATAAAAATCCGGGTTGCCGTCGTTCAGGAAATAAAGCACCCGGCTGTGTTCCAGGAAGCGGCCCACGATGGAGCGCACCTGGATATTCTCCGACACCCCCGCCACACCCGGCCGCAGACAACACATCCCGCGTATGATGAGATCAATCTTCACGCCCGCCTGCGAGGCTTCATACAACGCCTGCATGATGTGCGGATTATCAATCGCATTCATCTTGGCAATGATATGCGCCTGCTTGCCCTGCTTCGCGTGCCCGGCCTCGCGCCCGATCAACCCCAGCATCGCCTTATGCAGGGTGAAGGGCGACTGCAAAATCTTCTTTAATTTAGTCGCACGGCCCAGACCGGTGAGCTGTTGAAAGAGTTTATGCACATCATCGCCGATATCTTTGTCGCACGTGAGCAAACCATAGTCCGTGTACAAGCGCGCGGTGCGGGCGTGATAGTTGCCGGTGCCCAGATGCACGTAACGCCGCAAGCGCTTGCCCTCGCGCCGCAACACCAGAATCATCTTGGCGTGCGTCTTATAACCCACCACGCCGTACACCACATGCGCACCGGCATCCTGCAACCTTGCGGCGACGTTGATATTTTCCGCCTCGTCAAAACGCGCCCGTAACTCCACCACCACCGTCACTTCCTTCCCCGCGCGGGCAGCGGCAACCAACACATCCGCCAAGGCGGAATCGGAACCGGTGCGATACAGCGTCTGCTTGATCGCCAGCACATCAGGATCTTCGGCCGCCTGGCGCACAAAATCCACTATCGGTGCAAAGGACTCGAAAGGATGGTTGAGCAACACATCACCGCGCCGGATCACGCTGAATATGTCGGCCGCTTGTTCGATCCGGCGCGGCACACTCGGCGCAAAGGCAGGATACTTCAGGTCATGCCGCTCCACCGAATCGTAAATCGCCAGCAGACGATTCAGATTCACCGGCCCTGTCACCTGATACAGGTCATCTTTATGCAGCGCGAACTGCTGCATCAGGTAATGCGACATCTCATCCGGGCAATTATCGGACACCTCCAGGCGCACCGCGTCCCCGTATTGACGGGTCGACAACTCGCCCTCCAGCGCCAGGCGCAGGTCCTTGATCTCCTCTTCCTCCACAAACAAATCACTATTGCGTGTCAGGCGAAATTGAAAACAGCCCGTGACCTTCATGCCGGGGAACAACTCGCCCACATGCGCGTGAATGATGGAGGAAAGAAACACAAAGTCATAAGGCCCCTTGGAGTATTCCTTGGGAAGGTGAATCAGGCGGGGCAGCGCACGTGGCGCCTGCACCACCGCCACGCCGCTGCTGCGCCCGAAGGCGTCCTTGCCTTCCAGAGCAACGATAAAATTAAGACTTTTATTGAGCACACGCGGAAAGGGATGCGAGGGATCCAGCCCGAGCGGGCTCAGCACCGGCAACAGCTCATTGGTGAAATAGCGCTTGATCCAGGCCGCCTGACGCGGTTTCCACTGCGTGCGTCGCACAAAGCGGATATTCTCCTTCGCCAATTCGGGGATGATAGACTCGTTGAGCAAGCGGTACTGCTCGGCGACCAGGCGGTGCGCCGCTTCGCTGATGTGTTTGAGCGCCTCGGTGGGTCCAATGTTGTCCGGCCCCGCCTGCACCGCCCCATACATCACTTGCTCTTTCAGCCCCGCGACGCGTATCTCGAAAAACTCGTCGAGATTGCTGCTGCAAATGCATAGGAACTTTAGCCGCTCCAGCAGCGGAATGGCCGGATCAACCGACTGCTCCAGAACGCGCTTGTTGAATTCCAGCAGACTGAGTTCGCGATTGATATACAGTTCGGGTTGTTTGAGATCCACGTCAGCCATCTTGCTATGGTATGAAGGATTTATGACAGTTGTATGACAAATAATCCGAAGATGACAGGCACAACAACAAGACTATTCACGTAGGTGCGAATTCATTCGCACAAGGCCGAATAAATTCGGCCTACCGGGGGTATCCTGAATTTTGTGTAAACGGGGTATCGGTTAGTGCTGCGGTATCCGATCCCCAAACCGGATAGTAAACCGGTTCAGGGCCGCTTTCCAGTCCCGGATTGGCATGCTCCATTTACGGCTGATGTTTCTGAGCGCCAGATAGAACAGCTTCAGCAACGCCTCATCGCTCGGCAACGAGCCGCGATTCTTGGTGATCTTGCGTAGGCTCATATTCACCGATTCAATCGCATTCGTGGTGTAGATCACCTTGCGGATTTCCGGCGGGTAGTCGAAGAACGGGATGATGCGCGGCCAGTTGCGCCGCCAGGACTGACCTGTTGAGGGATACGCCTCCCCCCACTGGGTCTCGAATGCGCCAAGCTGCCGTTCAGCCTCATCTACCGTGGCGGACTGGTAAATGCGCTTGAGGTCCATGGCCACCGCCAAGCGCCGCTTCCAGGAAACGTAGTTCAGGCTGTGGCGCACCAGATGCACGATGCACAGCTGTGCGGCGGTCTTCGGAAACACCGCCTCGATCGCTTCCGGGAAGCCCTTCAGACCGTCCACGCAGGCGATGAAGATGTCAGCTACGCCGCGGTTCTTGAGTGGTGAGTCAAAATACCTTGTTCATAGCGGGGTATTTGTATGACAGTACCGGCCGCGCCACCTGGTACACCTCCGCAGGAGCGATGACCAACAACACTCTCTATCAAGGCGCTCTCCAGTCGTTCGGCAACGGTCAGACCCTCACCGGAGCGTACCAGCCCTACTCACCGACTAACCCCAATGCCGGGACTGTGACGATCCAGTTCAGCGACGCTACCCACGGTATCCTCACTTGGCCGGGTGGCACGATACCCATCGAGCGCTATGTGTTTGGAGAAGGCGCTTCCAGCTTTCAACCCGAATCCGGCTGGTGGTGGAATCAGAGTGAAAGCGGCC
>CAYUAZ010000148.1:0-5783 GCA_964442865.1 uncultured Gammaproteobacteria bacterium | reverse complement strand
TAAACTTCCCCACCGCCGCTTGCAGCCGTACGGCGAGCTGTGCCACGTCTGCGGCGCCACTGGCGGTCTGATGCGCACCCTCGGCGGTCTGGCTGGCGACCTGGCTGATGCTGACGATGTTGCGATTCATCTCCTCGGCCACCGCGCTCTGTTCCTCGGCGGCGCTCGCGATTTGGGTGTTCATGTCGGTGATGGTCGCCACCGCGCGGGTGATGGTCTCCAACGCCGCTCCGGCCTTGGCGGCCTGCTCCACGCTCATCTGCGCCTGCTGCTTGCCTCCCAGCATGACTTGAACGGCGTTCTTGGCCCCGGACTGCAAACTTTCAATCATCTTGCGAATCTCCTGCGTGGACTGCTGGGTGCGCTGCGCCAGGGTGCGAACTTCATCGGCCACCACCGCAAAGCCGCGTCCCTGTTCGCCGGCGCGCGCTGCCTCGATGGCGGCGTTCAGGGCCAACAGGTTGGTCTGCTCGGCGATGCCCTTGATGACATCCAGCACCGCGCCGATGCTGATGCTGTCGCCTTCCAGTTTCTGAATCACCTGACCGGCCTTTTCGACCTCACCTGCCAGGATATCTATCGCTTCAATAGTCTGTGTGACCACCTGCTTGCCGTTGCTCGCCTGCTCATCGGCTTGATGCGCGGCCTGGGCTGCGGCCGCCGCGTTGCGCGCGACATCCTGCACGGTGGCCGACATCTCGTTCATCGCGGTGGCGATCTGGTCCGTCTCGGTCTGCTGCTGCTTCACCCCTTGGCTGGTCTGCTCGGTCACCGTGCTCATCTCCTCGGCGGCGCTCGCCAATTGCGCGGTGGAACCCGTAACGTCGCCGATGATGGTACGCAGACTTGCGACCATCCTGCCGAACGAACCGAACAGCTCGCCGATCTCGTCCTGGGTGCGTTGTTTAATATCCACGGTCAGATTACCCGCCGCCACCGTCTCCACCTTGTGGACCAGTATCTTGAGCTGGCTGCCTATCAGCCTGGCCAGGAACGCCGCCAAGAGCACCACCAACACCAAGACCACCGCCACCATCGTCCAGATAAAGATGCGCGATGAGGTATACATCTCGTCCCCCTGGCGGCTGGCGGCTTGCGCACCCTTTGCATTAAGGGCGGCGAGGTCGAGCAGCCTGGCGCTCGCTTCGTCAAATTTCTTCTGCGATTCGCCGCGCAACAAGGCCTTGGCCTCGTCATTCTTGTTTTGCCTGGAGAGCGCGACAACCTTCTCATGTTCGACCATGAATGTCGTCCAGGCCTGTTTGAAGCCATCGTATAAACGACGCTCTTCATCCGATGAAATCAGCGGCTCATATTCGGATTGGTTTTTGGTCAGCGTTGCCAGCACCTCACTCATATTCTTTTCCCAACCCGCCATCTCTTCCGGCGTGAGGGACAGCACATGTTGGAGTTCTGCGACGCGGACATCGGAGGTATTGGTATTCATATCCGAGGTGAGGCGGACGCTGGGCAGCCAATTCACCTCCATCTCCGTCGAGACGCCATTGACCTTTTCCAGCTGAACTACAGAAAAGAAGCCCATGCCTGCGACGATGATGCCTACCAGGCCAAAGCTTACCAACAACTTTTTGGCCATTCTCAAATTGTAGAACCAATGCATGGTGTGTCTCCGGGCTTGCTTATAGGGACTGGGGCTAGGGGCTAGGGTTCGGAGGTTTTTTCTCTAGCCCCTAGTCCCTAGCCCCTAGATCCTGTAGTTAAACCTTAAAGTGTCTGACCAGCGTCTCCAATTTTACCGCCAGCTGCGCAAAATTCTCATTAGAGGACGCCACCTGCTGGGAATCCAGCGAGGTTTGCTGAGCGATCTGACTGATGCTGACAATGTTGCGGTTGATCTCCTCGGCCACCGCGCTCTGTTCCTCGGCGGCGCTGGCGATCTGGGTATTCATGTCGCTGATCTGCGTGACCACCTTGGTGATGGTCTCCAGCGAAACACCCGCCTTGGCGGCCTGTTCGACACTCATCTGTGCCTGGCGCTTGCCCTCGACCATGACCTTGACCGCATCCTTGGCCCCGGATTGCAGGCTTTCAATCATCTTGCGGATTTCCTGAGTGGACTGCTGGGTGCGTTGCGCCAGGGTGCGAACTTCATCGGCCACTACCGCAAAGCCGCGACCCTGCTCGCCGGCGCGAGCTGCCTCAATGGCTGCATTCAGCGCCAGCAGGTTGGTCTGCTCGGCAATGCCCTTGATGACATCCAGTACCGCACCGATGCTGACGCTGTCGCCCTCCAGCTTCTGGATGACCTGCGCGGCCTTTTCCACCTCGCCGGCCAGGGCGTCTATCGCGTCCATGGTCTCTTTCACCACCGCTTTACCGGCGTTCGCCTGATCGTCGGCCTGGTGCGCCGACTGCGCCGCGGTAGCTGCGTTGCGCGCAACGTCTTGCACCGTGGCCGACATCTCGTTCATGGCGGTCGCCACCTGGTCGGTCTCGGCCTGCTGTTTCTTCACGCCCTGGCTGGTCTGCTCGGTGACCGCGCTCATCTCTTCCGCCGAAGCGGTAAGCTGCGCCGTGAGGTTGGTGATCTCGATCACGATACCGCGCAGCTTGGCGACGAAGGTGTTGAACCACTGCGCCAGTTCGCCCATCTCGTCGGGCACCGACTCATCGAGCCGCTTGGTGAGGTCGCCTTCCCCTGTGGCGATGTCGCGCACCCGCTCCTTCATCTCGTTCAGCGGCTTCACTACCACCTTGCCGAGTATCACGCTGATGAGAATAAGTCCGGCTATAAACAATGCCGATTTAACTGCCGTGCTGTACCACATGCTCTGCTGGGTAGCGGCGTCAATCGCCGCCATCGAATAGCTGACACGAATCGCGCCATTGACGGCGCCGGATGGCACCGTATGACACTGCAAACAGTCCACCCCACGGGTATTTTGAGTGGCGCGAAACGGGGTAATTACAGTGACCACGCGGTCACCTTTACTGTCGTGCGTGACCCGCACCACCTCATTGCCTTCCAAGCCTTTACGGTCCCATTCATCCACCGCCTGCTCTTCCGGGAAGCCCGGCCCGAACTGGCCCTTGACCGGCTCGCCGCGGTTGACCCGCGCCTCGGTGACATGGGGACGCTTCAAAATTTTGTTGTGCAGGACGGCGCGCTGATCCATGGCGCCCACCAGCATCAGGGTATTGAGGCTGTCGAAATAGAAGGTGGTCATCTCCTTGACATCATCTATGACCCTCTCCAGCATGTGCTGGCGCTCGCTCTGGTAGGAATAGACCGAGGTCACCACAGCGACGGTGACAAAGATCAACACCACGGTGAAATTGACCTTGAAACGCACCGACACGCGCTGCATCCCGAACATACGACCTATAAGTGTGAACATGCTGTTATCCTCAACTCTTTATGGTTAAATTTGGTTGTCTGCCTTAAAAACCTCTTAACCTCGTTATCGGTCGCCGAGGCCAAAACTTGAATCCCGATCGCATCACGCATACAAATCAACTAGTCCATTGATTACACGGGTAACTACCCCAGGCGTTGCTGGCTCTGCTGGCTCGGATCTTTCGCCATAACTCGATGGGGCGGACGGATTCGCCGCATAGGGGTTATCCTGGCGCTGCTGGGCGAAGGAATGCTGCGAGACGTTGACATTCCCCAGGGTCAAGCCGTTATCGCTGAACATATCGCGCAGCCTCGGCACGGCCGCTTCCAGGGCCTCGCGCACGGCCGCATGTTGGGACGTGAACGAGACCGTGGCCTGGTCATTATTCATCACAATACGCATCTCTACCGGCCCCAATTGCGGCGGATTGATGCGCAGTTCCGCGCCCTGCACGTTCTGGTTCACCAGCCATACCACGCGCTGCGCCAGACTTTGATCCCAGTCCGGGTGGGTGATCGGCAGCGGAATCGCCGTGCTGGCTGGCGGTGCGGCGGAGTGTGCGCTGTGCGGCGCAGTGCCCGAGAGGGCGCTCACCGTAGCCAGCGCCGGATTCGCTGTGGCGGTGTTGGGCTGGCCGGCGAGGCCCACTAATGCCTGGGCCGCACCCTCGACAACCTTACCTGCCATAGAGCCTTCATTTGCAAGGGCTTGCGCGTTTTCTACAGGGAATGTAGTCACCGCAGACAGTTGTGCTGGATCGGCATTCACATCACTGCCCTGAGTGATCTGTCCCGACGACTGGCCGCGCCCTAATGACTGCTTAGAGGCCTGATCCTGGAGTTGGCCCAAAACCGGGACTTGCTGCACATCTTGACCTTCAAGGTTGGATGCGCCGTTAGCGGAATTGACGGGTGGAGTGGCGCCTGCGCCATTCAACACCACTAATGAAAAACTCGCTGTAGCTTCCGCACCACCGCCATCCTGCTGCGCTGTTAAGAGTTGAGCGGCGTCCGTAGCAGACGGCGACACAGTAAGAGGCTGCAGGCTGTTGCCATTCGGCGGCAATATTTGTCCCGCCGGGGCCGTCGCAGCGGCAATATCGCCCCCCGCCGCCGCATCTCTTTGCTCTGAATCAGAGGCCGCAGGTTTATCAGACAGCTTGTCGGAGCGGGAGCGGGATTGGTCTAATTTTTGCGCCAGAACGTCGGAAAACGGCGTACCGCCCGCGTCTGAGGCCTCGGATTCATTGGCCGCAGGCGGCCTGCCGGGGCTGGTCGGCGGCGTGGACACATTGATAACGGGTTGCGGCATAACACTGCACTCTGATTGGCAAAGGGTTCTTGCCCATAGGAGTAAGCAATACGTATGCCAAGGAGACAGGGGGCTAGGGCGAGCGGCGGGCTTAGGAGCCGCGAGCGCCAGTACAAGGGTGTACTGGCTGGGGCCTATATGGTGAGATGAAGTCTCGCCATGGATGGCGGAAATAATTCTAACACTGGCAGGGGTGAGGGAGGTAGGGTGGGCACGTCTTATGTGCCCACGCGGTGGTAACGAAACGGGTGGTGGGCACAGAAACGGTGCCCACCCTACCCGGCTTCACGGGGGAAGGTTGGGATGGGGGTGCGGGGGAGATTTAAGGGGTTAGGGGTTAGGGGCTAGGGGCTGGAGTTTTGGGTTTTAGTTTTCCCTAGCTCCTAGTCCCTAGATCCTAGTTCCTGTAATTAACCCCTAGATCCTAGTCCCTCGTCTCTTAACTACTTCCTCATCTCGTCTTCCATCTTGGCCTTGGCGGCGTCGCATTCCTCTTTCGTCATCTCCAGAAAGCCCTTGCCCTTGCAGCTATTCTTACCCTTACAGCTATTTTCACCCTTGCAGTCGCTTTGGCCTTTGCAGGAATTGACGCCTTCACAATGGATCTTGGCCATTTCGGCGGCGGCGACATTGGCAACAGGTACCAGACCGAACATGCCCGCAGCGGCGGTGGCGAGGATTAAACCGCTAAGTTTTTTGCTATTCATACAGATCTCCTAATAGTAGATTAAAGTGAGTAGATTCAGCAGGCGGGTTTTTCCGCCAGAGGACATGCTACAGGGACACCCTCACGGTTTTATGGAGAAACCGTCACGTTTCCATCACGCCGAATAGGGGGTAGGGCCGAATTCATTCGGCCTGCCAGGCTGGCCATTCAAAAACGTATCCGTAAATAGCAGATCCGGCACACCTTAACAGGTTGTTGAAAAAGCCCATCCATGGGCTTTTTCAACAAGGCCGCCCCTGCGCATCCTTGCCCTTGCGGCATTGGGTCGTCCTGCCCGGCCCAAAGCGAAACATGTGATTTTCGCTTTCCTTCCTTTTTCAAAAACATCCGGCCTCGATGATACATCGCGGCCCCTCCGGTGGGCGCGCTCAGCATGATTTACAACA
>CAYUAZ010000147.1:0-5791 GCA_964442865.1 uncultured Gammaproteobacteria bacterium | reverse complement strand
ACATAATCCTGTTGCTTGAGATTGCTCTCCAGCAGGCGGGTGATAAAGCGCAGCATCCCGCCCGCCGGCCGCCCCTCCGCCTTGCCCCAGCCCTGCGCGGCGAGCGCCTGCTCCACGGCCGCTCTCACCGCAGCGTGCGGCGCGGCGCCTTGCATGACTTGCTGATATACTGTCTGGTTATCCACGTAGCGATACACGCTCATCTCGTTATTGCCATCCGGCACATGCACCTTGATGGCGTCGTTGTCGGTGTCCACGCCGATCAGCAAGGTGGCCACCGAGGCGCCGCAGCAATAACTGTTTTCTATCGCCTGGCGAAACGCGGTGAGCCGGTCCAGGGCTCCCTGCGCCGCCGCACGCGCATCGCTGCCGTGCGCCGCGCAACCCTGGTGAGGGTCCGAGCCGCTCCAGTGATACACGGCTATCTTCAGATACTGCGTGGCGGCGTCGGGCAGACTCGGCACGCCTTCGCGGTGGCGGCGTAACTCGGTATCCGCCCAACGGCGCACGCTTTCTTCAATATCGAACAGCGCGCCCGCGTAGGCCTCGCGGTGTACGGCGCGTGCCGGTAGGCGCAGGATATATTTCAGCAGACCCTTCAGGCGTCCGTCCGCGCACGGCGAGACATCCACGCTGTGAAAACCACACCCCAGAAAAAAGCGTTGCGCATCTTCCACACTGTCGCTCTCCGACGCCTCGCGCTCGCGCAGGCGCCGGTAGGTCTGGCACACGGCGTGCGCATACAGGCTGCGCATGTCCAGGGTCTCCACCCAGGCGTTTTGCAACAGCGCCTCGGGCAGGGGAAAGCCCAGTTGCCGCTCTGCGATCTCTTGCGCGCGCGGCGCAAAATCGTGCTCGTGCTGCAAGGCCGCGATTTCCTTCAAGACGGGCACGATGTTGTCAAACGCCACCCGCCCGGCGTGTTCATCATCCCACAGACGCTGATTGGCCTGGCAGTCCGGGAACTGCAGCGGCGCGAGCCCGGCCGCCCAATCACTGGCGCTCGCAGTAGCGATGCGCGGCGTGACTGGCGGTCGCTCCCGGCGTCCTGCCTCCCGCGACATTAGTTCTTCCCTGTACGTCAGAGGCAGCGCCTGCCCCGGACTCGATCCGGGGACGCCGGGAGCGGCCGCACGCATCAATCCATAGCGGTTGCGCGCCTCTCGAACAAAGCCGCGCTGCGCGTGACTGCGTGTGATGGTAGCAACCATGTCTTCAGTGCCTTCCCGTAGCGTTCTCTGCGCGCTAACCGCGTGCGCCGCCCGACATCGTGATGAGCGAACCGCTCATGGCGTTGCCGCTGCTGCCGGTGACCTTGCTCGGCGACACCGGCGGATGTTCTACTTCACGGAAGCGCTGCGCGTTGGCCGCCGCGCCGCGCGGGTTGCCACGCTGAGTGAGGTTGCGCCCGGCGGAGGAGGACAAGCCCTCGGTGCCGGTGACACGCTCGTTGCGCGCCCAATCGTCGCCGGTGATACGGCGCGCATCGGTGCCTTCACCGGTGATGCGCGACGGCTTTTCTTCAACCTGCTGCACCGATTGCGGCGTAAACGCAGCTTCGTGATATTCCGGATAGCGGAATTCCGCAGTGCCGGTCACGGCGCCGGGCGACTTGGCGAGCGGCCCGGTAATGCGCGCGCCGCCGCTGCCGTAGGCGGTGCCGGTGATCTCGCTCAGGCGCGACTGCTGCGCGGCGCGTGCCGGCGCGACGACGCTGAATGCGCCGCTGCCGACAGTGGCCGCTGCGCCACCCGTCCCGCACGCCTGGCCATACTGGTCGTCGCCCACATACGGTGTGCCGGTGACGTTGAGGCACGCACCGCGCTCGTCGCCGGTCAGCTTGCCCTTGACGCCGGGCTGGATGCCGGTCATGGCGTGGCCCGCCGGTTTGCGCCCGGCTGCCACGCGCGCCGCACTGGCAGCAACGTCACGCGGGTCACAGAATTCCTCATAGCGGTCACGCCCCACGTAGGGTGTGCCGGTGACGCCCTTACAGGCGCCGTATTCGTCGCCGGTCACTTTCTCCGAACGTCCCACCTGGGCGCCGCTCACCGGCTGATCCCGCCAGGTGCGCGCCACGCCGACCTTGGAGGGTGACGCCACAGGCTCCGTGCCGCAAAGTTGTTTTTGCAACTCGGCGCCGATGTACTCGGTGCCGGTAATCCCATGGCATGCGCCATACTCGTCACCGGTGATCTTCTCGGACCCACCCACCAGCGTGCCGGTGACCGTGCGCCCATGGGTAGTGCGCGATACATTCACCTTGGCCGGGCCGGGCGATTGCGCATCCGCGCACGGCACCTCCGCTGCGGCCGGATTGAGGTATTCATCGCCGGTGATATTCTTGCAAGAGCCCGGCTCGTCGCCCGTCACCTTGGGGCTGGCGCCGACCTGGGCGCCGGTCACGGCCTTGTTCTTGGCAGTGCGGGCTACACCCACCTTGGCGGGCGGGACAGACGTCCCGGTCGCTCCCGGCGTCCTGTGCCGGGCAGGAGGCTCCAATGTCGCGGGCGCAGGGACGCGCAGGAGCGACCCTCCCGCGACACTAGTAGAACCCTTCGCTGGCGCTCTTCCCTGTACGTCGGTCGCTCCCGGCGTCCTGCCTCCCGCGACACTAAGCCCTCCCTGGCTGTCGCAAAACTGCGCATGACTTTCCGCGCCCAGATATTCAACACCGGTGATGCGTTTGCACGTGCCCGGCTCGTCGCCGGTTACCTTGCTGCTCGGCCCCACTTCGGTGCCGGTCACGCGTTGTGTAGCGCCCACGGTGTGGGTCACGCCCACCTTGGCGGGCGGCACATACGGTGTACTGGCGCACAGCGCCGTATATTGATCGGGACCGATATATTCGGTGCCGGTGATCTTCTTGCAACTGCCCGGTTCATTGCCGGTCACCTTGGCGCTGCGCTCCACCAGCGTGCCGGTGACAATCTGACCGCTGGTGGTGCTCGCCTCCTCCACTTTGGGCGGCGCCTCGCACTGGCCGAATTCGCAGCGCCCGTTCACCACTATGGGCTGCGGGCGATTTATCTGCGGCGCCGGTGGTGGCGTTCTGTCGCGTGCCGCCTTCTTGCGCGTATTTGATACACGCCGCACTATCACGCGCGGCGGATGCAATTCACGTGGCACGCCGAAGCCGGATGCGGCATCCGCCGAAGAACCTGATGCCTGCACTGGCAACGGCGCTGGGTTCATGTACGTAGTGGCAGGTGCGCTCTGCTCAACACCTTCGCCTTCGCTTTCGCACTGGCCAAACTCGCAGCGTCCGTTCACCACATTGGGCGGCTCGCGCAGCGGCGGCGCCGAGGGCTGAACGCGCCGCGTAGCGGGTGTACGCTGAGTGCGCTTCTGCCAACCCGACCCGGACTGCGCGGGTGGTAAGGCACGAGGCATACCGCCGAAACCGGCGTCCGCCGATGGGTTGTTGTGCTGTACCGATTCATCAGATGTCATATTTGTCTGCATGGGACTGTCCTGTATTACATGAGATGGTTCGCTGATTGTCTCGCGCCGTATGTCCGGCGTGCCTACCACAGGTTTGTCAACTCTCGGTGCGTTCTCCGTCGCTCCCGGCGTCCTGCCTCCCGCAGCATTAGTAGTACCCTTCGCTAGCGCTCTTCCCTGTACGTCAAAAGTTTTTTTTTCAGCCTCTGCGGTACCGGGAGCAACGGTTTCCTCTTTCAAGCCATCCGGCCTGCCTTCCAGGAACACCCGGCTGGCCAGTATGTCTTCCGCCTCAAGGGTCATCAGTTGCTCGCGTGTCAGCGTGCCGCCCTTGGCGTACAGGCGGTTGGCCTGACGCAGGCGCGCGCGATCCAGCGCGTTGCGGATGCTCCTGGCGTTGGCGAACTGCGGCATCTTCATGCGCCGCTGAATGTAGTCGTAAAATGCCTGTTCCGCCTCGGGGCTGAAGCGGTATTGCTGTTGTTGCAGCATCAACTGCGTGATCTGCATCAGCTCATCCGCCGCAAAATCCGGGAAATCCAGATGGTGTGCGACGCGCGAGGCAAAGCCCGGATTGCTGCTGAAAAAGGTATCCATGCGGTCTTTGTAACCGGCCAGGATCACCACCAGGTCGTCGCGCTGGTTCTCCATCACCTGTAACAGGATCTCGATAGACTCGGCGCCGTAATCGCGCTCGTTTTCCGGCTTGTACAGGTAATAGGCTTCGTCTATGAACAGCACGCCGCCCATCGCCTTTTTCAATACCTCTTTGGTCTTGGGCGCGGTGTGGCCGATGTACTGGCCGACCAGGTCGTCGCGCGTCACCGACACCACTTCGGGACGACGGATGTAACCCAAACGGTGCAGAATCTCCGCCATGCGCAGCGCCACTGTGGTCTTGCCGGTGCCCGGATTACCGGTGAACGACATGTGCAGGCTGGGGGCGCCCGCGCTCAGGCCCATGCCCTTGCGCAGCCTGTCCACCAGCAACAGCGCGGCGATCTCGCGGATGCGCGTCTTGACCGGCTTCAAGCCGATCAGCTCACGATCCAGCTTGTCGAGCACCTCGTCAACGTGGCAGTCCTCACAGGCGCCCGCTACGCTGACTTGCGCAGCGTCGGTACTCATCTGTCCTGGTGTGGTTGCCATGCCGTTTCCCGTTTAGCCCTCAATTCAGCAACTAGCCTGTAAGGTGGGCACGTTGTGTGTGCCCACATAACCGCTACATGTGATTCCGTGTGGGCACAAACGGCGTGCCCACCCTACCAACTGCCTTTAACTATAACGCTCGCCCTCAGGATTATCCGTAGCGTAAGAGTGCACGGTGTAGCGAATGCTGCGGCCATTGACCTCCTGCCGCACCAGACCAAAGCACGGCTCGTACGACGGGCGGTTGACGATGAACGACAATGTCACGCTTTCGACGCCGCGCTTGTTGTCAAAGGCCAACACCCGGATGTAGTGGTTCGGGAAGGCCTTGCGGCAGGCGTTCACCTCCATCAGGATACCCGCCGGATCGGCGAGGTCGAACATCGGTAAATCCCACATCTCCCAATAGGTATTGCGCGGATGCGGATCGTCGGTGAATTCCACGCTGACCGCCCACTTGTTGGCTAAGCAGTATTTAATCTGTGCGCGAATCTCGTCATCGCTGAGATCCGGCAAGAACGAAAAGGTGCCTTGTGTGACTTTCATGACTATCTCCTGTTGGGACTATCAACGGCTGATGGTAGTGGTGGGCACGAAGTCAGGGGTGTCCGTGGACTCGTAGTTGAAGCTGACATCCTTCCACAACTCCAGCGCGACTTTCAGCGGCGTACACCATTTGGCGGCCTTCGCCAGAATCTGCGGACCTTCGTTCCAGATGTCAGCACCTTCGTTACGCGCCTGAACCATGACCTCCAGCGCCACGCGGTTTGCCGTAGCACCCGCCTGGATGCCCATCGGATGGCCGATGGTGCCGCCGCCGAACTGCAGGACGACATCGTCGCCCAGATAGGTCAGCAACTGGTGCATTTGGCCGCCATGAATGCCGCCTGAGGCCACCGGCATGACTTTATTCAGCGAGGCCCAGTCTTGCTCAAAGAACAGCCCTTTTTCCAAGGAAACCGGCGTATGGATGTCAAGCAGCGTATCGTAGAAACCCCTGATCATCAGCGGATCGCCTTCCAGCTTGCCGACCACGGTGCCGGCATGGATGTGGTCGACGCCGGCCATGCGCATCCACTTGCAGATGACACGGAAGTTCATCCCGTGGTTCTTCTGGCGCGAATAGGTCGAGTTGCCGGCCCTGTGCAGGTGCAGGATCATGTCGTTCTTGCGCGCCCACTTGGCCATCGACTGGATG
>CAYUAZ010000146.1:0-5888 GCA_964442865.1 uncultured Gammaproteobacteria bacterium | reverse complement strand
AAGCCCATGGGAGGACTTTTTCAACAACCTGCTAGGTGGGGTTCATCCACAAGGGTGAGAAGACGTTATGCTGGAGCCGCCGTTTCCACCCGATGAACAGCAGCGACTGGCTGTTCTGCGCAGCCTGCGTATCCTCGACACCCCGCCCGAGGAACGCTTCGACCGTATCACCCGCACCGCACAACGGCTGTTCAATGTCCCTATCGCGCTGATCAGTCTGATAGACGCCCAGCGGCAGTGGTTCAAATCCTGTCAGGGGCTGCCCGTTTCGGAAACGCCCCGTAGCATTTCATTTTGCGGTCATGCCATTCTCGCCGATATCCCGCTGATTATTCCCGATGCCTTGCTCGATCCGCGGTTTGCGGACAACCCGCTGGTCACCGGAGAGCCCCTCATACGATTTTACGCGGGCCAGCCCCTGATCGCCGCCGACGGCAGCAAGCTGGGCACGCTGTGCATTATTGATCGTGCTCCACGGCAGTTCGGTGAACAGGATATTGCGGCGCTGTGCGATCTCGCCGCCTGGGCGGCGGATGAATTGAATGCCGTGGAGCTTAATGAGGCGCTGATCAAAAAGCACGACAGCGAGACACGCTTGCGTAGCGTGCTCGATAGCGTGATGGACGGTATCGTCACCCTGGACGAGAAAGGCATGATTGATTCGTGCAATCCTGCGGTGGAACGTATGTTCGGTCTTGCAGCAGAAGAGATAGTGGGCCGCAGCTTCAGTGTGCTGATGCCCGAGCCTTACGGTGTGCTCTATGGGGCCTATCTGACGGATTATCTTGCCACCGGGCAAGCCAGACTGATCGGGGTGCCCCAAGAGGCCGAAGGGCAGCGCGGAGATGGCGCCAGGTTTCCCATTGAATTCGGCATCAGCGAGATGGACTCGAACGGACAGCGGCTATTCATTGCGGTGGTGCGCGACATCAGCGAGCGCAAACGCATTGACCGCATGAAAAATGAATTTATCTCCACGGTCAGCCATGAGCTACGCACCCCGCTGACCTCGATCCGCGGTTCCCTGGGGCTCATCAGCGGGGGGGCAGCCGGCGAGGTTTCCGAGCAAACCAAATTGCTGGTAGACATTGCCTATAAAAACAGTGAACGGCTGGCGCGCATCGTCAACGATATTCTGGATACCGAAAAAATTGAATCGGGTGAGATGGATCTCATAATCAAACCATTGGATATTACCGCACTGGTGGAACAGGCATTGGAGGCTAACTCCGGCTATGCGCAGCAGTTTGAGGTTAAGCTCGTACTGGAGAGCTCATTGCCGGGTGTGTTGGTCGGGGTGGACAATGACCGCTTGATGCAAGTACTCGCTAATCTGCTATCCAATGCCGCCAAGTTTTCTCCCATAAACGGCGCCGTGGCGGTGAGGATTGCCCGCCATAATCAAATGGTCAGGGTGTCGGTAAACGATCACGGACCGGGAATCCCCGATGAGTTCCGCGCCCGGCTATTTCAAAAATTCGCCCAGGCCGACAATTCAGATGCTCGCCGCAGCGGCGGCAGCGGTCTCGGACTCAGCATCACCAAGGCCCTGATCGAGAAGATGCATGGCCGCATCGGCTTTGATACCGGGCCGGCTGCGGGGACTACCTTCTATTTCGATCTCCCCGAGTGGACCGGTGCGGTTCCGCTGGCACTCTCGCCCGACAGCTCGCCGCGGGTGTTGATATGCGAGGACGATCCCGATGTAGCGGCACTGATGAGAGATATACTTGAGAGGGGCGGATTTGAGTGCGACATCGCGCTGAACGCCGCGCAGGCCAAGCAGTTGCTGGCGCAGCGCGGTTACTCCGCCATGACGCTGGACATTCTGCTCCCCGATGAGGACGGCATTAAGCTGCTGCAGGAGTTGCGGGCCAATAAGGCCACACAGAATTTGCCCGTGGTGGTGGTGTCCATGGTGGCCGAGCAGGGTAGCAGCGAGATTAATGGCGCTGCCTTTGGTGTAGTAGATTGGCTCAGCAAGCCGTTTCACCCTCTCCGCTTGACCATGGCGGTGAACCGGGCTGCTACGCTCTCGGGGGGGATGCGTCCGCGTATTTTGCATGTGGACGACGATCGCATCATATTAAAACTGGTTGCAGGTCTATTGCACGATGTCGCTGAGGTGATCCAGTCCGCGAATCTCAGGGATGCACAGCAGCGACTTGCCAACGAGCGCTTCGATCTGGTACTGCTGGATCTTACCCTGCCGGATGGGTCTGGGCTTGAGCTGTTGCCGCACCTCGGGATGCCACCGACACCGGTAGTCATATTCTCGGCCAAGGATGTGCCGCGCGGCCTCACCCTGAACGTGCTCGGGACGCTGCTGAAATCCACCACCAGCAATCAAAATCTGCTGGATACCGTTCGCTTGGCTCTGAAACATCCTGCTGCGGCGTAAGTCCATGAAGTCTTATTCCGAGGCCTGCGAGCAGAATAAAGCCCCCATCCTGAAAGTATTACAAGAGGTATTCGCCGATCGTCGCAGGGTGCTGGAGATAGGCAGCGGAACGGGCCAGCACGCCGTGTATTTTGGGTCGCAGCTTGCTCATCTTATTTGGCAGCCGAGCGACCTCGCCGGTCACCTCACGGGCATCAGGATGTGGCTCGACGAGTATCAACCGCCCAACGTGAGTTCACCTCTGGAGCTTGACGTGAACACCGACTCTTGGCCGGATCAAACCTTTGATGCGGTGTTCAGCGCCAATACCGCCCATATCATGTCGGAATCCCAGGTAGAGCGGATGTTTAGCTGCGTCGGTGCGGTGTTACCGGCCAATGGCGTATTCGCCCTCTACGGCCCCTTCAATTATCGCGGCCGCTATACCAGCGACAGCAACGCCCGTTTCGATCAATGGCTCAAGGCGCGCGACCCGTTAAGCGGGATCCGGGACTTCGAGGCGCTGGATAGCCTGGCTCACGCGCAAGATATGCTGTTGCTCAAGGACTACGAGATGCCTGTCAATAACCGCACGCTGGTGTGGCGAAAGTCACCACAGGCTCGCAGCTAAATCTCCACCATCTCAAAGTCTTCTTTACGCGCCCCGCATTCCGGGCAGACCCAATTGGGCGGGAGGTCTTCCCATTTTGTCCCCGCAGGGATACCTTCGCTGGGCAACCCGGCGGCTTCATCATAGATAAAGCCGCAAATGACACACATATAAGTCTTCATAGTTTCCGGTTAGCAAATTATTGTTACGCTATTATATCGAACTATTCATTCTGCCAGATGGAGTTTTAACTCCATCTGGCCACCAACACCCCCTCTCTCTCTGGGAGAGGGATGGGGTGAGGGGATGCGGCGTCAAGCTTACTCATACCGCATCAATAAACAGGTGGCGTGATCTCTTTAATCACTGGCGTCCCAACATGCGGTAAAATGCACTTACATGAACAGCAAACGACAAGCGGTGCCTCTGGTGATGGTGTTCGCCGGTAACGATCCCACCGGCGGGGCCGGAATCCAGGCCGACATCGAAGCTCTGGCCAGCATGGGTTGCCAGGCCGCACCTGTGATTACCGCCGTCACGGTGCAGAACACGCATGATGTCATAGCGTATTCGGCCATGAGCGCAACCCTGGTGATCGAGCAGGCGCGGGCGGTGTTGGAGGAAATGTCACCGGCCGCCTTCAAAATAGGGATGATCGGCACGCGCGAGAACGCCGAGGCGATACACACCTTGTTGAGAGATTATCCCACTATCCCTGTTGTTCTTGACCCGGTGTTGTCCGCGGGCGGCGGGCATCCCCTGGCCGACGGTTCTTTGCAAGACGCCATGATTTCGTTGCTATTCCCTTTAACAACAGTGTTGACCCCGAACAGCCTTGAGGCGCGGATGCTGACGCCCGGGGCGGATACCCTGGAGGCCTGCGCGCAACAACTCATGGATCAGGGCAGCGAGTTCGTGCTTATCACCGGTACGCACGAAGACACCCCAGAGGTCGTCAACACCCTGTATGGCAATCGCCGCCGGCTTGAATCTTTTACGTGGGAACGGTTACCTAATAACTACCACGGTTCAGGCTGTACCCTGTCGTCCGCCCTTGCCGGCATGCTGGCGCACGGGCTGGAACCGTTCACCGCAGTGTACGAAGCGCAGCACTATACCTGGGAGACGCTCAAATACGGTTATTGCATCGGCAAGGGAGGTTATCTGCCGAATCGCTTGTATTGGGCGCGCAACGAAGAAGGTCAGGACTCGTGACTCAGACCGTGCGTAGCTGCGGCGATGTTAAAATGCAATGGCGTGGACTCTATGCGATAGCTGATACCGGCCTGATAGGCAGTGATCTGATGGATCGCGTCGCACAAGCCATCCAGGGCGGCGCATCAGTTGTTCAATACCGCTCCAAGGAACCGGACCCGCTGTGCTGTAGTGAAGAGGCGCGCGCCCTGCTCGCACTTTGCCGCCGTCACGGCGTGCCTTTAATTATCAACGACGACGTTGCGCTGGCGGAAGTAATCGGCGCCGACGGTGTCCACATCGGGCGCGATGATGCGAGTCTCGCCGAGGCGCGAGCAATACTGGGGCCGCGCGCCGTAATCGGCGTGTCGTGTTACAACTCGCTGGAGAGCGCCCTGCAGGCGCAGGCCGCCGGCGCCGACTACGTCGCCTTCGGACGCTTTTTCGCCTCGCTCACCAAACCCAATGCCGTGTCGGTGGACCTCTCACTGTTGCGCGAGGCCAGAAAAAAACTGTCCGTCCCCATTGTAGCCATCGGCGGCATTACGCCCGAAAACGGCGGGCCGCTCATCGAGGCGGGCGCCGACATGCTGGCGGTGATACACGGCCTGTTCGGCCATCCGAACGTGACGTTCGTCGCAAGCTCTTATACAAAACTTTTTTCTACCGTGAGAAAAAAATGAATACGTCCAGATCCCATGCACTTTTTTTGCAAGCCCAGCAACATATCCCCGGCGGTGTCAATTCACCGGTGCGCGCCTTTCGCGGCGTAGGCGGCGAACCGTTATTTTTCAAGCGCGGCGAAGGCGCCTATCTGATTGATGAAGACGATAACCGCTATATTGATTACGTAGGCTCCTGGGGGCCGATGATCGCCGGTCACGCCCATCCGGCAGTCGTCAAGGCGGTGCAGGAAGCCGCCGCGCGTAGTCTGGGCTTCGGTGCGCCAACCGCGATTGAAGTCGAAATGGCGGAAAAGATTTGCGCCCTGATGCCCTCCATCGAAATGGTGCGGCTGGTCAGCTCCGGGACCGAGGCGACCATGAGCGCGATCCGTCTGGCGCGCGGTTTTACCGGTCGCGATAAGATCATGAAATTCGCTTTCACCGGGAACCGGGCGCTCTTTCTCCAGAAATATATCCTCGACCGACTGCCTGCCCGACATTCCCTCGCGGCGGAAGATATCGATATCTTCGAGCTCGAGGCCGAATTCGCCGAGTACCCGCTTCCACGTATCGGCATGGGACCGCATTGAATCGACGACAACACCGTCCATGTCGAAGAAAATCGCTTCCACGTTCATCGCTCGGTCCGGATGCTCATCCTGGCCCGGTGGCGTTCAAGTGCCAGATCGATCAGCCTGTCAATAAGAGCCGAATACTCAAGACCGGAACAGGCCCACAATTTGGGATACATGCTTATGCTGGTGAACCCCGGGAGGGTATTGATCTCGTTCAGGTAGTATCCCCCTGTGTTTTTATCGAGAAAGAAATCCACGCGCGCCATGCCGCCGCAGCAGAGGACACGATATCCTTCAACCGCCGCGGCGCGTATTGAGGCGGAAACCGCCTCATCAAGCGGGGCCGGTATCACCAGCTCGGCGCCATCGGGATCAATATATTTCGATTCATAAGAATAAAATTCATGGCGGGTCTTGACTTCTCCGAGGACCGACGCCACGGGCGGTGGCGGCGTCGAGCGCCT
>CAYUAZ010000145.1:0-5957 GCA_964442865.1 uncultured Gammaproteobacteria bacterium | reverse complement strand
ACATCTGGCTGCCTCGGCCGATGCAGCAGGGGCGCGAGGCCGGTGCGCGGCTGCTGCTGAATATCAATGCCTCGCCGTTTCAATTGGGTAAAGACAACACGCGCGCGGAGCTGCTTGAGCAGCGCGCCCGCGAGGGTGGCATGCCGATTGTGTATGTCAATCTGGTGGGCGGCCAGGACGAGTTGGTGTTCGACGGGGAATCGCTGGCCGTGGACGCCGCAGGGGCTCTGGTACTGCGCGCCCCTGCGTTTACTGAAGGGTTGTATCCGCTCGATTTTGCTATCGCTCAACCCATCACGCCGCTGCCCGCCGGGTGCGCGGCGCCGTTGCCGGAGGCCGAGAGCGCTTACCGCGCCCTGGTGCTGGGGGTGCGCGATTACATCGAGAAAAACCGCTTCGGCGGAGCAGTGATCGGCCTCTCCGGCGGGATAGACTCCGCGCTCACCCTGGCCATCGCGGTGGATGCCTTGGGTGCGGAGCGGCTAGAGGGGGTGCTGATGCCGTCGCGTTATACCGCCGCGATGAGTAATGAGGATGCGCGCACGCTGGCGGAGGCGCTGGGGGTGAGCCATAGCACGATCTCCATCGAGCCCGCCTTTCAGGCCTTCCTGGACAGTCTCAAAACCGAATTCGCCGGGCTGCCCGCGGATGTCACCGAGGAAAACATCCAGGCGCGCTGCCGTGGGGTGATTTTGATGGCGATCTCCAACAAAAAACGCAAGATCGTACTCTCCACCGGCAACAAGAGCGAACTGGCGGTGGGTTATGCCACCCTGTACGGCGATATGGCGGGCGGCTTCGCGCCGCTCAAGGACGTGCCGAAGACGCTGGTGTACCGGCTCGCCGAATACCGCAACCGTATCCAGCCTGTCATCCCGCAGCGGGTGCTGGAGCGCGCGCCCAGCGCCGAGCTGGCCCCCGGCCAGAAGGACGCGGACAGCCTGCCGCCCTACCCTGTCCTGGACCCGATTCTGGAACTGTATGTGGAAGAAGACCGGCGGCTGGAGGAGATCGTGGCCGCCGGTTTTGACGAGGCGACGGTGCGCCGGGTGATACAAATGGTGGACCGCAACGAATACAAGCGCCGCCAGGCCGCGCCCGGGGTGCGTATCACGCAGCGTGCCTTTGGGCGCGATCGGCGCTATCCTATTACCTGGGGCGGCAAATAAACGGCCGTGGTAGAATCCGTAACCGGACGATTGGGGGTGTTATGAAAAAACTCGAAGCGATTATCAAACCTTTCAAGCTGGACGATGTGCGCGAGGCGCTGTCGGAGATGGGCATCACCGGCATGACCGTCACCGAGGTCAAGGGCTTCGGCCGGCAGAAGGGTCATACCGAACTCTACCGCGGCGCCGAATACGTGGTGGATTTTCTCCCCAAGATAAAGCTGGAAGTGGTGCTGCTCGCCGAGCAGGTGGAACGCGCCATCGAGGCTATCACCAACGCGGCGCGCACCGGCAAGATCGGCGACGGCAAGATCTTCATCACCAACGTCGAGCGCATCGTGCGCATCCGCACCGGCGAACAGGATCGGGACGCGGTCTAGAATGCCCTGTAGCGTGCGCACAACGCGCGCTACTTCACCTCCAGCGTTTTCACCTCCGCGATAGCAGGGTGGTCAGGCTGATTCAACTCCAGCACCCGCAGCGCATCGGCCGACAAATCATCAATCCCCATGATCTTGTAAGCCTTGGCCATGACGCCCAGGGCATCGGGCACGGCGGGTGTGCGCGGGTAATTCTCCACCACGTATTTGGCGCGATTGGCCGCCGCGACATAGGCCTCGCGCCGCATATAGTATCTGGCCACGTTCACCTCATATTGGGCGAGGTTGTTGCGCAGATAGGCCATGCGCTGCGTCGCGTCTTGGGTATACTTGCTGTCGGGGAAGCGCTTGGCCAGCTCGGCGAAATCCTGAAACGACTGGCGCGCGGCGCCGGGGTCGCGCTGGGTCGGGTCTTGCGGCAGATAGCGCTCCCACAATCCCTTGGACTGGTTGAAGTTCGCCAGCCCCTTCAGGTAGTAGGCGTAATCCACAAACGGATGACGCGGATGGAGTTTGATAAAACGATCCGCCGCCGCGACCGCCGAGGCGGGTTCGTTATCCTTGTAATAGACGTAGATGAGCTCAAGCTGCGCCTGCTGGGCATAACGTCCGAAGGGATAACGGGCCTGCAGGCTTTCATAGTATTTGATGGCGAGTGCATAATCGCCGTCATTAGCCGCCGACTTGGCCTCGGAGTAGAGACGGTTGGCCGGCCAGTCCTTGGTGGTGTCTATCTGCTCGGGCAACAGCGAACAGCCCGCCGCCAGCAACAACAACCCGGCCAGATATAATTTGATGATGCCCGCTGCGATGCTTTGTTTCATAGTGTGCTTGCCCGGCTACTGTCAATTCGTACTAGTATACCCCGACTACCGCTCATGACTAAACCACAACTGCTACCACAATTACTCAGGGCGGACATTCCTCCGGAACTGGCCGGCAAACGCCTGGACCAGGCGCTGGCCGGGCTGTTCCCGGATTATTCGCGCGCCCGGCTGCAACAATGGCTGCGCGCCGGTCAGGTGCTGGTGGATGGGCAGCAGCGGCGGCCGCGCGACAAGGTGCTCGGCGGCGAAGCGGTCGCAATCACCCTGACCCCGCAGCAGGAGGTCAGCAATCTCCCGCAGCCGATCACGCTGGACGTCGTCTATGAGGACAACGCCCTGCTGGTCATCAACAAGCCCGTGGGGCTGGTGGTGCATCCGGGGGCCGGCAATCCGCACGGCACCTTGCTCAATGCACTGTTACACCATGCGCCTGAACTTGCCAACGTGCCGCGCGCCGGCATCGTGCATCGTCTGGACAAAGACACCAGCGGTTTGCTGGTGGTGGCGCGCACCCTGATTGCCCAGAAGTCGCTGGTGGAGCAACTCCAGACCCACAGCCTGCAACGCGGTTACGAGGCGATAGTAGCGGGCGTGATGACGGCCGGCGGCCGCATCGAGACGCAGATCGCCCGCGACCCGCATGCGCGCACGCGCATGAGCGTGGCCAGGGAAGGTCAAGGCAAAACCGCCGTCACCCACTACCGGGTTATAGAGCGCTTCCGCGCCCACACCCACGTCAAGCTGCAACTGGAGACTGGCCGCACCCACCAGATCCGCGTACACATGGCCCACATCCGCCACCCCATCATCGGCGATCCCGACTACGGCGGACGCCTGCGCCTGCCGCCCGGGGCGAGCGAGGCGCTCATTGAGACCTTGCGCCGCTTCAAGCGCCAGGCCCTGCACGCCGCCAGTCTGGGGCTGATACACCCCACTAGCGGCGAGTCAATGCACTGGGCGGCACACTTGCCGATGGATATGCGGCGTGTGCTCCAAGTCCTGAAGGAAGATAGGGACGCCGATCTGTCCGCGCCATGACGGAACATCAAAAAATTCGAGGCGCCGCTGACTGGATCATCCCCGACTGGCCTGCGCCGCAGAGGGTGCGCGCCTGTAGCACCTCTCGCAGCGGCGGCGTGAGCGGGCCACCCTATGACTCTCTTAACCTAGCCGATCATGTGGGCGACGATATAGTAAAGGTCGCTGAAAATCGCGCCCGGCTGAAACAAGCGTTAGACCTGCCTGCCGAACCGGTGTGGCTTACACAAGTGCATGGGGCCTGCGTCGTGGATGCGGCCAGCATCCACGGGACACCCGAGGCCGATGGTTCGTATACCCGCGAAACCGGTGTCGCTTGCGCGGTGCTCACCGCCGACTGTCTGCCGCTACTGCTGTGCGACCAACAAGGCACGCACGTCGCCGCCGTGCATGTAGGCTGGCGTGGGCTCGCCGCAGGCGTCATCGAGGCAGCCCTGCAACACCTGGGCGACACCCGTCAACTCATGGCCTGGCTGGGGCCGGCCATCGGCGCGAATAGCTTCGAAGTAGGTAACGAGGTACGGGAGACTTTCGTGAGCCATGATCCAGCGGCGCAGCACGCCTTCCGGCCGAGTCCCGCAGGGCGTTGGCTGGCGGACCTTTATTATCTTGCCCGGCAACGCCTCAACGCGCAGGACGTCACACGGATTTACGGCGGCGGATGGTGCACCGACAGCGAAGCGCAGCGCTTTTATTCCTACCGGCGCGACGGCGTGACGGGGCGCATGGCGACGTTGATTTGGATAAAGGCAGCAGCGAGCGGCTAGAATAAAACCGTGGCTTTACTCGCCACTCGCCACTAGCAACTAGCCACTGCTTTTTAAGGTATCATGACCCGCTAAATGGAACTCCTTACCTGGATCGTTGTTTTCAGCCTGCTGGGCGGCGTGTTGAGCGTCATAGCGGCGAGCGCCTTTCTGCTGCTGCCGGAGCGGTTGCTCAGCCGCCTGCTCCCCCCGATGGTGAGCTTTGCGGTGGGCGCACTGCTCGGCGTGGTGTTTCTTGATCTGCTGCCCGAGGCCATGACCGCGCCGGGCGTGGACGTGCATCAGGTGAGCTTCACCGTGCTCGCCGGACTGCTGGGTTTTTTCCTGCTGGAAAAAACCGTGCTGTGGCGGCACCATCATCACGGAGACGCACAGGTGTGCGAACACGCCTCAAACAAGGCAGCCGGCACGCTGATCCTGCTCGGTGACGGCATCCACAATTTCGTGGACGGCATATTGATCGCCGCCGCGTTCCTCACCGATTTCCAGTTGGGCGTGCTCACCAGCATCGCAGTCGCCGCGCACGAAATCCCGCAGGAGATGAGCGACTTCGTGGTGTTGCTGCACAGCGGCTTTAGCCGCGCCAAGGCGCTGCTTTACAATGTGCTATCGTCCCTCACCACGGTAGTGGGCGCCCTGCTCGCCTATTACAGCCTGTCCTCCCTGCAGGACGCGATTCCCTACGTGCTGGCGGTGGCGGCCGCGAGCTTCATTTACATCGCCGTGGCGGACTTGATCCCCGGTCTGCACGAACGCACCCAGTTGCGCGCGGCCTTGCAGCAAATCAGCCTGATTGTATTGGGTGTAGGGGTCATTTACGGCGCCGAATGGATGCTGCATTAACAGCCGCTGCAAACCCTTTAAATACCTCGTTACGGCCCACATATCAGCTGACACGAACATTATAAGGAAGCTCCCATGCGCATGGACAAACTCACCAGCAAATTCCAGATGGCGCTCGCCGAGGCTCAGTCGCTGGCGGTCGGGCGCGACCATCAGTTCATCGAACCTGCGCACCTGATGACTGCGCTGCTGGATCAGGAGGGCGGCAGCGTGCGCCATCTCCTCACCCAGGCCGACGTCAACGTCAACCGGCTGCGTTCGCAACTGGGCGAAGCCCTGGACCGCCTGCCCAAAGTAGAGGGCGCGGCGGGCGAGGTGCACGTCTCCAATGATCTCGCGCGCCTGCTCAACGTCACCGACAAACTCGCCCAGCAGCGCAAGGATCAATACATCTCCAGCGAGTTGTTCGTACTCGCCGCACTGGAAGACAAGGGCGCGATGGGCGAGTTGCTGCGCAAGAGCGGCGCGGCCAAGGGCATGCTGGAAAAGGCCATCGAACAGATGCGCGGCGGCAAAAAAATAGACGACCCCAACGCCGAGGAGCAGCGCCAGGCGCTGGAGAAATACACCATAGATCTCACCGAGCGCGCCGAGCAGGGCAAGCTCGACCCGGTGATCGGGCGCGACGACGAGATCCGCCGCACCATCCAGGTGCTGCAGCGCCGCACCAAAACTAATCCAGTGCTGATCGGCGAGCCGGGGGTGGGCAAGACCGCCATCGTCGAGGGTCTGGCGCAGCGCATCGTCAACGGCGAGGTGCCGGAAGGATTGAAGAACCGGCGCTTGCTGTCGCTCGACATGGGCTCTCTCATCGCCGGCGCCAAGTTCCGCGGTGAGTTCGAGGAGCGCCTCAAGGCGGTGCTGAACGATCTTTCCAAGCAGGAAGGCCGGGTCATTTTATTCATAGACGAGCTGCACACCGTGGTCGGCGCG
>CAYUAZ010000144.1:0-6022 GCA_964442865.1 uncultured Gammaproteobacteria bacterium | reverse complement strand
GTCTCCAAACATTTCGGCGGCGCGCTGCGCGGCAAGACGCTCGCGCTGTGGGGCCTGGCCTTCAAGCCCAACACCGACGACATGCGCGAAGCGCCCAGCCGCACCTTGATGGAGGCGTTGTGGGCGGTGGGCGCCAAGGTGCGGGCCTACGATCCGGCGGCCATGGAACAGACGCGCGCGATCTACGGCGAACGCCCCGACCTGCAACTGTGTGCCGATAAAGAACACGCCCTGCAAGGCGCCGACGCCTTGGTGCTGGTGACCGAGTGGAGCGTGTTTCGCAGCCCGGATCTCGATCAGATCAAGCACCTGCTCAACACGCCGGTGATCTTCGACGGCCGCAACCTCTATGACCCGCAGCTAGTGGCTAGGGCGGGCTTCACCTACTATGCGATAGGCCGCGCGCTGCCAGCGACGCCCACGTGAAGGTCCTGGTCACCGGCAGCGCCGGTTTTATCGGGGCCGCCCTGACCCTGCGATTGCTGGAACGCGGCGATACGGTGATCGGGGTGGACAACCTCAACGATTATTATGATGTAACCCTGAAACTCGCGCGGCTGGCGCGTTTCGCCGATCACCCCCGCTACACCGATGTACGCGCCGACCTGCAAGACCGCAGCGCCATCACGCAGGTCTTCGCACAGCACCGGCCGGATCGGGTGGTCAACCTCGCCGCCCAGGCCGGGGTGCGTTACTCATTGCAAAATCCGCACGCCTACGTGGACTCCAACATCGTCGGTTTTCTCAACATCCTGGAGGGCTGCCGCCATCACGGCGTGGAACACCTGGTGTACGCCTCCAGCAGTTCGGTCTACGGCGCGAATACCCGGATGCCGTTCTCGGTGCATGACAACGTGGACCACCCGTTGAGTCTGTACGCCGCCAGCAAGAAGGCCAACGAGCTGATGGCGCACACCTACAGCCATTTATACCGGCTACCTGTCACCGGGTTGCGCTTTTTCACCGTGTACGGCCCCTGGGGAAGGCCCGACATGGCGCTCTTTATTTTCACCAAAAAAATTCTGGCGGGCGAACCGATAGACGTTTTCAATTTCGGGAAACACAAACGCGATTTCACCTATATAGACGACATCATTGAAGGTGTAGTGCGCGTGCTGGATAAAATTCCGGAGCCCAACTCTAATTGGAACGGCGAGGCGCCCGATCCCGCCAGCAGCCTTGCGCCTTACCGTTTATATAACATCGGCCACAATCAGCCGGTGGAGCTGATGTACTTTATTGAAGTGCTTGAAAAGAATCTCGGCAAAAAAGCCAAGCTCAACATGTTGCCTTTACAGGCGGGTGATGTCCCGGCGACGTATGCCGACGTAGATGATTTGGTACGCGACGTGGGGTACAAACCCGTCACTCCCATAGAAGAAGGCATCGCGCGTTTTGTGGAGTGGTATACAAAGATGCGGTAATCGAGGCGTTCATTACACCTGCTCAATGCACCCGCCGCATCAGCACCACGGCGAGCGCAAAAAACAGCACCACCGGAAAAGCCGCAGTGAACAGGGGATTGAGTCCATACACCAGTCCCACCTGGGCAAAGGTCTGGTTGATGAGATGGAAGCCGAGTCCGACCAGGCTGCCGATCAACAACCGCTGCCCCATGGCTCCCGCGCGAAGCGCACCGAAGGTGAAGGGCACCGCCAAAAACATCATCACAGCGGTGGCGAAGGGGGCGACCAGTTTCCCCCAGAACGCCAGCTCGTAGCGTGCCGCACTTTGCCGGTTGTCACGCAGATAGCCGATGTATTTGTAGAGTTCCCACACCGAGAGTTTGTCCGGTTTGATCGCTACCAGGTTAATGATGTCGGGACTCAATAAAGATTCCCACGCCGCGCGCTCGATACGGCGCGTGGTGACGCCCTGGTCTGCGACGTGGGTTTGTACGATCCCTTCCAGATGCCACTTGTCATTCTCGTACTGCGCGCGTTCGGCGTGGGTAGTTACCCGCAGGTTGTAGTTTTTGTCGAACTCGTGAATCGAGATATCGCCCAGACGATCGCCGGGAAGTATGGTGCGGATATTGATAAAGCTCTGCCCGTCGCGGGTCCAGAATCCGTAATTCGTCTTGAGGGTGATGCGGTCGCTCAAGGCGATGGAGCGCTGGCTTTGCGCATACTGCTCACTGTACGGGGCAAGCAGTTCGCCCACCAGCATCGCCGCCAGTATCATTACAGCCCCCATCTTCAACACCGACAAGGTGATTTGCGCCAGCGATACCCCCGCGCTGCGGATGGCGATCAGTTCATTATTGCTCGCCAGCCAGCCCAGGCCCAACAAGGTGCCCAGCAGGGCCGCGACCGGAAACAATTCATAAAAATGGCGGGCTTGAATCAGCAAGGCATACTGTAAGGCCTGCGTCAGCCCGTAATTCCCCTTGCCCACATCACCCAGTTGCTCCACGAAGTCTATAAAGAAGAACAGGGTCAGCAAAATCATGGCCACCAGCAGCGTGCTGGTGACCACAGTGTTACCGAGGTAGCGATCCAGAATATGCACGTCTTCGCTAACCCTTGGGCGCCAGTTTGGCAATGGGTAACGGCACTCTCACACCCATTTGCCAAGCGAGCAGCACCGCTATCACCGCCAGCACCACGATATGCACCCACCACATGCCCAGCACGGGGGGCGCCACGGATTGCTCGACCCAGGAGCGGGCCACTGTCATCAGGTTCATATAGATGACATAAACCAATATCGCCATGAACAACTTGGCGTAACGGCCCTGGCGAGGTGTGGTGCGCGCCAACAGCACGCCCAACACGGCGAGCAGCAGCATCGAGATCGGCAGTGAAAAGCGCCACTGGAGCTCTGCCTGGGCGCCGGCATTAAGATTGCGCAGCAAGGGGTCTACGCCCGTCACCTCGCGGAGCGAGCCTTGCGCGGGGATGTCCTTTTGCTCGATACGCACGGTGTATTTGGCATATTTGACGATCTTGAAATCGCTACCGCCCGGCGCCCACTCATAGCGGTTACCGTCTTCCAGCACCACATACAGATCGCCGCTGTTCTTGTCCGTGTATTGATAGCCGCGTTGCGAGGTGAGGATATTCACCTTGTCGCCTTGCCTGCTCTGGATGAAGATGTTGTGCATCCGTTCGAGATCGGGCGAGAGACGCTCGACATAGAGAATGTGATCGCCCTGCCGCGATTCCTTGAAACGCCCGGGCGTGACAATCCTGATCTCGGAGGCGGCCTCGGCGCGCTTTCTGAGCTGACTGGTCTGCGCGTTCGCCCAGGGTTCTATATAAAAGGTCAAGGCGGCGACCAGCAGGGCCATGACCACGCCCGCCGCGCCCAGAATTTGCACGATGCGCAGCGGGCTGATGCCGGATGCGGCCAACACAATCATTTCGCTGTCTTTGTACAAGCGTCCCAGCGCCAGCACCACGGAGAGAAAAAACGCCAGCGGCAACAGCAGCGAAAGCACGCTGATGGAACGAAACGCCAACAGCGCCCACAGCACATCGGCAGGCAGTTTCCCCGCCGCCGCCTCGCCGAGGTATTGCACGAAGCGGTTGCTTAAAAAAATCAACAACAGGACGGGCGTCACGGCGAGCAGCGTGAGCGTTACTTCCCTGATGAGGTAGCGGTCTATAATCGGCATCGGTGGCTACAACAGCACTCTTTTTCGGGTAAACTACTTACTTGGAGGTCAGCGCAGTTTCTCAGACCACCGCGCGCACCGCAAGTATAGATACCCGCTCGGAGACAACATGGAATTCAACATCAAGATCGGCCCCGCCGAAAAACAGCGCAGCGCCTGCCTGGTACTGGGCGTGTTCGAGGCGCGCCACCTCTCCCCCTCCGCCAAGGCCGTGGACCGGTTGAGCGGCGGGTTTTTAAGCCAAGTCCTCAAGCGCGGCGACCTGGAAGGAAAGGTGGGACAGACCCTGGCGCTGCATCATGTGCCGGGGACACTGTGCGAGCGCATCCTGTTGGTGGGTTGCGGCAAGGAGCGCGAACTTGACGAGGCGCATTATCGCAAACTGCTCGGCAAGGCGGCCAGTGCGCTCAAGGCCACCGGCGCAGCAGAGGCCATCATCTATCTCACCGAGTTGGACATCAAGGCGCGTGACGTCCGCTGGAAGATCCGCCAGGCAGTGGAAGTTGCCGACCATGCCCTCTATGAATTTGATCGTCTCAAGAGCAAGAAAGAAAATACACCTGCTCATCTAAAGAAAATAACCTGGGGCCTGACACTCGCCAATGTCCGCGCGCAGGCCGAGCAAGGTTTGCGAGAAGGCTTGGCCATCGCAGCCAGCGTAACACTGGCGCGGGACCTGGGCAACCTGCCCGCCAATATCTGCACGCCTTCGTATCTCGCGGAGCAGGCGAAGGCGCTCGGCAAGCGCCACAAAAAACTCAAGGTCACGGTGCTGGAGAAAGCGGACATGGAACGGCTCGGCATGGGTGCGCTGCTCGCAGTGGCGCAAGGCTCGCGCGAACCCGCCAAGCTGATTACCCTGGAGTATCAGGGCGCCGGGAAAACGCATAAACCGGTTGCGCTGGTCGGCAAGGGCGTCACCTTCGACACCGGCGGCATCTCCATCAAGCCCGCCGACAAGATGGACGAGATGAAATACGACATGTCGGGCGCGGGTAGCGTACTCGCTACGCTGGCGGCCTGCGCCGAGTTGCAATTGCCGATCAACGTGGTCGGCATTATTCCGGCCACCGAAAATATGCCGAGCGGCAACGCCATCAAACCCGGCGACATCGTCACTAGCCTCTCCGGCCAGACCATTGAGATCCTCAACACCGATGCCGAAGGCCGTTTGATTCTGTGCGACGCGCTCACTTACAGCGAACGCTACAAGCCGGAGGTGGTCATAGACATTGCCACGCTCACCGGCGCGTGCGTAATCGCCCTGGGCCGCCACGCCAGCGGCTTGCTGAGCAACCACCGGCCGCTGGTTAATGAATTGCAGAAAGCGAGTGATGACAGCGGCGATCGCGTGTGGGAGTTGCCCCTCTGGGACGACTACCAGGATCAACTCAAGAGCAATTTTGCCGACATGTCCAACGTCGGCGGTCGCGAGGGAGGCACCATCACCGCCGCCTGCTTCTTGTGGCGCTTCACCAAAAAATTCCATTGGGCTCATTTGGATATCGCCGGCACCGCCTGGAAGGGGGGTGACCAAAAAGGCTCCACCGGCCGCCCGGTGCCTCTGCTGATGCAGTTTCTGCTCAATCGTATACCCAAAAAGGCCAAGGCCATCGCGTGACGCGGATAGATTTTTATATCCTGGAGCAGACTGCGGCCGATAACCACCTGTTATTCGCCTGCCGTCTCGCCGAGAAGATTTACACCCAGGGGCAGCGCCTTTATATTCACAGCAAATCCGAGCATCAGGCCGCGCAACTGGATGACCTGTTATGGAGCTTCAGGCAAGGCAGTTTTATCCCGCACGGTCTTTATAAGAGCGGGGAAGCCGCGGACCTGCCAATACATATTGGCTGCGACGCAGAACCTGAAGCGGGGATGGATGTGCTGATTAACCTCAGCCAGGAAGTGCCGGCCTTTTTCAGCCGCTTTCCCCGGGTCGCGGAGGTCATTGAGCCGGGTGAACCGGGCAAGCAGGCTGGGCGCGAACGCTACCGGTTTTATCGTGACCGTGGCTATCCGCTCGAATCCCATACTATTTCAACATAGCTTCACATCGTTACTTCGCGTCCACCATGGTGGATGAGTTTATTCGGCGCGAAGGGAAAACTTGCCCAATGGAAAAAACCTACAACCCCCAGTCCATCGAAAAGCAGTGGTACGAAACGTGGGAGAAGAATAATCACTTCTCGCCGCGCGGGACGGGAACGCCTTACTGCATCATGATCCCGCCGCCCAACGTCACCGGCAGTCTGCACATGGGCCACGCCTTTCAGGACACGCTGATGGACGCGCTGGTCCGTTACCACCGCATGCAGGGCGACAACACCTTGTGGCAGGTCGGCACCGACCACGCCGGTATCGCCACGCAAATGGTGGTGGAGCGCCAGCTCGCCGCACAGG
>CAYUAZ010000143.1:0-6025 GCA_964442865.1 uncultured Gammaproteobacteria bacterium | reverse complement strand
TCTGCATCTTCATGCGGCCGTCCTGCGGGATGTGCCGCTCCGAGATATCGAGCCGCGACATCACCTTGAGGCGCGCGGCGATGCGGTTGGAGAGCGCCACCGGCGGCGCAGCCACTTCGCGCAGCACGCCGTCCTGGCGAAACCGCACCCGCAGCGTCTTTTCGTAGGGCTCGAAGTGGACATCCGACGCCCCTTTGTTGATGGCGTCCAGCAAGACCTTGTTGACGAACCTGACCACCGGCGTGTCGTCCACATCCGCCTCGGCGGAGTCAATCGCGGCCTGCTCGTCGCCGGAGGTGATCTGCAGGTCGTCCAGACTGACATCGTCCAGGGCCGAGAGGGCGCTGTCGCGCGCCTCCAGGACCTTGTCTATGATCTTGGCGAGCTTGTCCTCCTCGACCAGCACCGCCTCGGTACTCAGGCCGGCGTGGAACTTGATCTCATCGAGGGCGCGCACATTGGTGGGGTCGGCTACCGCGACAAACAGCTTGTTGCCGCGCTTGAACAGCGGCAGGGTGTGATGCTCGCGCATCAATTTTTCATCCACCTGGGCTGCGGCGGTTTGATCCATGTCCATCGCGCTGAGATCAAACAGCGGTACGCCGAATTCCTGGGAGGCGGCGGCGGCGATGGCGCGGCTCGATAGGATTCTGCTTTGCACCAGGTAGGTGACAAAGGGAACCTTGCTGCGCAGGGCCTGTTCGTAGGTCTGCTGGGCCAGGGCCTCGGTCAACAGGCCGTCCTGCACCAGGCGGCGCCCCAACCCGCTCACGTTCAGTTTTACGTTCGATATGGCCATGATCTAATAATATCGTACCGTTTAGGCTAGAACTTAATCAATAATAGTAGATTATTGCATGGTAAATAGCCAATACAGGGGCTAGGATCTAGGGGCTAGGGAAAAACCAAACCCCCACAGTCCCCAGGCTCCTCAACTTGTCATAGCTCAAGCCTCCAAGTACCATGTTCGATTGTCTATAAAAAGCTTCGGAGCGGAACATGTTTCACGGCAGCATGGTAGCCTTGGTCACGCCGATGCAGGCGGACGGCGCGCTCGACCCGGAGTCTCTGCGGCGCCTGGTCGAGTTTCACATCGAGCAGGGCAGTAACGCCATCGTGGCGGTGGGCACTACCGGCGAATCGGCCACCCTGGACGAGGAGGAGCATTGCCGGGTGATCCGCCAGGTGGTGGATTTCGCCGCCGGGCGCATCCCGGTCATCGCCGGGACCGGCGCCAACTCGACCACCGAGGCCATCATCCTCACCCGTTGCGCCATGCAGGCCGGCGCCGATGCCTGTCTGCTGGTCACGCCCTACTATAACAAGCCTACTCAGCAGGGTCTGTATCTGCACCACAAGGCAATAGCCGAGGCGGTGCCCATCCCGCAGATCCTTTATAATGTACCCGGCCGCACCGCCTGCGACATGCTGCCCGACACCGTAGCACGGCTGGCGGAGATCCCCAACATCATCGGCATCAAGGAGGCTACCGGGAATCTCGACCGCGCCCGCGAGATTCTGGGGCGTTGTGGTGCTAGAATGGACCTTTATGCCGGTGATGACGCCACCGCCATGGAGGTGATGTTAATGGGCGGCAAGGGCGTCATCTCGGTGACTGCCAATGTGGCGCCCCGGCTCATGCACGGGATGTGTGTCGCGGCCTTGGCCGGTGATCGGACCCAGGCGGCAAACATCAATGAGCGTCTCATGGCTTTGCACCAGGATCTCTTTATCGAATCCAACCCCATCCCCGTCAAATGGGCGCTGCAACAAATGGGTTTGATACCGCCCGGCATCCGTTTGCCGTTAACCCCATTGTCTGCGGTTGCTTACGACCGAGTACGGCGGGCTTTGCAACAAGTTGATTTAATTTAACACAGGCACCATTACACTATGCGTAAATTATTCACCCTCACCATGATGGTTTTCTGGCTGCTTGCGCTCAGCGCCTGCAACACGATCAGCGCCAAGCTCGACGAGCTGGGACAAAATGACAAAGTGGATTACAAAAAGAGCCGCAGCCTGCCACCGCTGGAAATCCCGCCCGACCTCACCAGCTCGACCATAGATGAAAGCCTGGTGGTGCCGGACATCACCCCGTCCGGCAGCGCCACCTTCTCGGCCTACAGCGGGGAGCGCAACGACCCGGCTGCCGCCGCGCGTGGCGAAAATGTGTTACCCACACAAGACACCGTGCGCATGGAGCGCGAAGGCGACAAGCGCTGGCTGGTCATCAAGGGCGAGCCGGCGCAGATCTGGCCCAAGGTGCGCGAGTTCTTTATCCAGAGCGGCTTCCTCATCAAACAGGAAGACCCCAAGGTCGGCATCATGGAGACCGACTGGATGGAGAACCGCGCCGACATTCCCAAAGACCCGATCCGCTCGGTGCTGAGCAAGGTGTTCGATTCGCTCTACTCGGCCGCGACCCGCGACAAGTTCCGCGTCCGGCTGGAACGCGGCAAGGAGGATGGCAGCACCGAGCTGTATATCTCACACCGTGGCGTCGAAGAGGTGGCAAAGGGCTCTGAAACCATCTGGCAGTCACGCCCCTCCGACCCGGAACTCGAGGTCGAGATACTGAACCGGCTGGTCGTATCGTTTGGCGTGGATGAACAAAAGGCCAAGGCGTTGCTCGCCCAAGCCGCGCCTGAGCGTCCGCGCACCGCGCTCACACGCGATGCCGGCGGCCAGGCTGCATTGACAGTCGAGGAAGATTTCTCGCGCGCCTGGCGGCGCACCGGACTCGCCCTCGATCGCGTCGGCTTCACCGTCGAAGACCGTGACCGCTCGCGCGGCCTGTATTTTGTGCGCTATGCCGATCCGCTCAAGGATGAGAAAAAAGACCCAGGATTTCTGTCGAAATTGAAATTCTGGGGAGGCAAGGACGACAAGGTTATCGCCGAGCAATACCTGGTCAGCCTGATCGGCGCCGAGTCCCAGACGCGCATCGTGATACTCGACAAAGACGGCAAGCCCGAGAATTCCGATACCTCCAACCGCATCCTGGCCTTGCTGGAAGAGCAGTTGAAATAGGGGCTAGGGGCTGGGGGCTGGGGGGCTCGGTGAGATTCTTTCCCCTTTCCCTTTCCCCGTCGCTTAGCATATAATCTAGACAGTCTAGCCTATTTTAGAAAGTGCTCAAATGAAAAAACCGTGGCAACTTCAAGAGGCAAAAAACCGCTTTAGCGAGGTCGTCGAACAAGCCCTGCATAAGGGCCCGCAAACGATTACCCGGCATGGCAGAAAGGCCGTGGTCGTGCTTTCGACCGAGGACTATCAGGCGCTGGTCAAACCCAAGCAAGGGCTGGTGGCGTTTTTTGCCATGTCGCCTTTGCGCGGGGTCAACCTGGACCTGGCAAGAGATCAAGACCCAGGCCGGGAAATCAAGTTTTGAATTACCTGCTTGACACCTCGCTGATTTCTGAATTGATAAAACCCCGGCCCGATAAAGGGGTGCTCGCCTGGGTGGAGAATCACAGCGAGCAGACCCTGTTCTTGAGCGTGCTAAGCCTGGGCGAGATTCAGAAGGGCGTCGCAAAATTACCCTCCAGTAAAAAGCAAAAATTACTCCAGGAGTGGGTGAGCAATGACCTGCCTCAACGATTCCGCGACAGGGTGCTTGGTATTGACGAAGAAACCGCCATACTGTGGGGGAAGTTACAAGGCGAGGCCGAGAGGAGCGGACGCAAAATGCCGGTGATTGACAGTTTGATTGCCGCCACCGCCAAGCTCCACAACCTCATTGTAGTAACCAGGAACGGCGCGGATATCGCCCAAAGCGGCGTTGAGATCGTTAATCCGTGGCGCTAATGCCTCTTTCAGCCAGCGCCCGCTGCGGCAACTATTCGGCACTTATGGGAACCTCGCATTTTTCGAGGCGCCCTTATCAGTAACCCGTGCCAGACATTGGCCCGCGCGCGCGGATTTTGCTAAAATTCACACTTGTTCCACCCTGATAATATCTAAAGTCATGCTGCAACTTCGCGGTGCGCCTGCAATCGAAGCCTTCCGCCTCGAGAAGTTGCTTAACCGGTTGCGCCAGGCGGTCCCCAGGCTCCATCAGGTTCATGCCGAGTTTCTCCATCTCGCAGACCTTGATGTCGCCCTTACCCCTGAAGAACACGAACGGCTTATCCGGCTTCTGAGCTACGGCGGTTCAGGGGCGGAGGCTGACTCCGCAGAGAGTGCGTCGCTGCTCATAGTGCCGCGTCTCGGCACTCTCTCCCCGTGGTCCAGCAAGGCCACCGACATCGCCCATCGCTGCGGCCTCAACAAAATAAGGCGCATCGAGCGTGGCCTGGTGTATCGCTTCACGGCGAGCGGCCCACCCCTGACCCATCAGGAACTCGACCTGATCGCACCGCTAATCCACGACCGCATGACGCAGCAGTGGGTAAGCGATCCCTCCGCCGCGCTACATCTCTTCCAAACGGCGCACCCTGCGCCGCTCACCAGCGTGGACGTACAAGGCTTGGGCTGCTCGGCGCTGTTCGATGCCAATCAAAGCATGGGCTTGGCGCTCTCGTCCGACGAGATGAATTATCTGCTGGAATACTTTGCAGCGGTCAAACGCAATCCCAGCGACGCCGAGTTGATGATGTTTGCGCAAATGAATTCCGAACATTGCCGGCACAAGATTTTCAACGCCGACTGGATCATTGACGGCGAGCCGCAGGCGCTCTCCCTGTTCACCATGATCCGCAACACCCATCAGAAGAATCCGCAGGGCGTTCTTTCCGCCTATAAAGATAACGCCGCGGTCATACAGGGTTCCAAGGCGGAACGGTTCTTTCCCAATCCGCAGAATCAAGAATATTCCTCACGCGCGGAAGACACGCATATCTTGATAAAGGTAGAGACTCACAATCACCCTACCGCGATTTCGCCGTTCCCGGGCGCGGCCACCGGTAGCGGCGGCGAGATCCGCGACGAAGGCGCCACCGGCCGTGGGGCGAAACCAAAGGCGGGGTTGTGCGGCTTTTCGGTCTCGCACCTGCGCATTCCGGAATTTCCGCAACCCTGGGAGGCTGAAAACTACGGCAGGCCGCAACACATCGCATCGCCCCTGGAGATCATGCTGGAGGGGCCCATCGGCGCTGCGGCGTTCAACAACGAATTCGGCCGCCCCAACATCTGCGGCTATTTCCGCAACTTCGAGATGCACGTACCTGTTGAGCACGGCTCCGAGTGGCGCGGCTATCACAAACCCATCATGCTGGCCGGCGGCCTCGGCAACATCCGCGCACAACATGTTGAGAAGGGCGTCATTCCCACCGGGGCGGCGCTCATCGTGTTAGGCGGCCCGGCCATGCTGATTGGCCTGGGTGGCGGCGCAGCGTCTTCCGTCGCCACCGGCAGCGGCGACCAGGCGCTGGATTTCGCCTCGGTGCAACGCGACAACCCCGAGATGCAACGCCGCTGCCAGGAAGTGATAGATCGCTGCTGGCAGATGGGCGATGACAATCCCATCGCCTCCATCCATGATGTCGGCGCGGGCGGGCTGTCCAATGCCTTGCCGGAACTGGTCAACGACAGCGGTCGCGGCGCGCGCATCGAGCTGCGCAACATTCTGAATGACGATCCGGGCATGTCGCCTATGCAACTCTGGTGCAACGAGGCGCAAGAGCGCTACGTGTTGGCGGTGCCCAACGAACGCCTCGCCGGGTTCGAGGCGCTGTGCGCGCGCGAACGCTGTCCCTACGCCATAGTAGGCACGGCCACCGCCGAACAACAGTTGCTAGTGCAAGACGAGCATTTTCACAACACACCGATAGACATGCCGCTCCCTGTATTGCTGGGCAAACCGCCACGCATGGTGCGCGACGTCAGCCGCCACACCCCGATAAAAATCCGCTTCGACACCTACACACTCGATCTGCACGAGGCCGCGCTACGGGTATTGCGGTTTCCCGCCGTGGCCAGCAAAGGGTTTCTCATCACCATCGGTGATCGCACGGTGGGCGGGCTGGTGGCGCGAGATCAAATGGTCGGACCCTGGCAAGTACCGGTAGCCGATGTGGGAGTG
>CAYUAZ010000142.1:0-6026 GCA_964442865.1 uncultured Gammaproteobacteria bacterium | reverse complement strand
GGCCGAGGCGCTTACCTTGGAGCAAGCTTGGCAACTGGCCGAGCAGGCGAATCCGACCCTACTGTCCACACAGGCGCGGTTGGATGCCGCCCAGGGTGAGCTTAAAGATAGCCGCGCACCGCTGTGGAATAACCCGGGGATTTTTGGGGAAGTGAGGGAGCGCGACAGCTCGGGGGCGGGCGGGGCGGGAGCCAATAATCTGGAGGGCGGTTTTGGTGTGTCTCAGACCTTCGAAACCGGCGGGCAGCAGCGCGCGCGGCGCGCGGCGGCGCAGCAAAACCTGGCGGCCACGGAGGAAAATATTCAGGAAACCCGCCGCCAAATCCGCGCCGAGGTTGAAGCGCGTTTTGTCGTTGTACTCAGCCTGCAGCAGCGTATCCAGACCGAGCAAGAAACGCTGCGCCTCATCGAGCAGACCTCGCAAGTCGTTAAAAAGCGCGTCACTGCCGGCGAAGACAGCCGTCTGGAAGGCAATCTTGCCAAGGTGGAGGCCGAGCGCGCCCAGAACCAGGTGTCGTTGTTGAGCGAGCAGTTGACCCAGGCGCGCGCGGAATTCGCCGCCCTGCTACAACTGCCGGCCGAGAGCCTGCCGGAGGTTGTCGGGTCGCTTGAACCTCCACCCTCGACGTATACCCTGGATAATTTATTAGAGCGCGCAGCCAATCGCCCGGTACTGCGCGCCCTGGAGTTTCGGGAAAACGCCGCACGCAGCCGCTTGCAATTGGAGAGGGGTGCGGTCTATCCGGACGTGACTTTAAGTTTAAGGCGCGATAAGGAAAGGGAGATCGACAGCACCGCCAACATCATCGGCTTAAGCGTCAACGTTCCGCTCCCGCTATTCCGCCGCAACGCGACCGGCATCGGCCGCGCCGTCACCGAGCTTACGCAAACCCAGATCGAGCGGCAGACCGCTAACCGCGGCGCCCGCGCCCAGGTCATGGCCTTGTGGAAGCAGTTGGAGAGCTTGCGCGCGCGCCTGGCTCGGCTTCAGCAATCGGTGCTGCCCAGCCTGGAAGAAAATCTGAGCTTGTCCACGAAATCCTACGAGGAAGGCGAAACCGGCATAACGCAGTTGCTGCTGGTCAATCGCCAAGTGCTCGATGTCCGGCGTGATCTGTTGGATGCCCGTACCGCGCTGCGGCTGACCAAAACCCAATTGGAAACGGCAGCGGGATGGCCCGGTTGAAATTAAATGATCCCCTACGCTTAGCAGGCTATTGAAAAACAGCCTGCGTGCGGTGCAGGGATGCACCGCCATTTTTCAAGCACGATTTATGTGCTTGAAAAATGAAGCAAAGCAAAAATCACACTTTTTGCTTTGCGAGTTGAAAAAGGCCATGAATGGCCTTTTTCAGCAACCTGTTAAAGCGCGATAAGTTCGTGCGTCAAATGACATTAGATATCGGAGAAACCAAATGAGTTGGAAGGTAATGAAGGGATGTACGGCGATCTTACTCGCTGCGACCATTGCTTTGAGTGTGATGGCATGTACCAGAAATGGCGATGCGGCCCAGGTGGCCGAGGGCGAACAAGCCGTTGCCAAGAAACCGGACGGTGAAGAGGCGGGACATAAGAGGGGTGAGTCCGGCAAAGAAGCCAGCGAGGGCAAGGCCGCGAAAGGCCACGATGAAGAGGGCATTTTGAAACTTACCGAGGAAGAGGCAAAGACGGCGGGCGTTCGGGTTGAGAAAATCGAACTACGGAACCAGGCGGAGCAGATCACCGTAACCGCCAACATCCTGCCGAACCAGGATCGCCTTGCGCATGTCCAGCCGCGTATGACCGGACGAATCGTTAGTGTGGAGGCCAACTTGGGTAACCAGGTTGTTAAAGGACAAACGCTCGCCACGCTGGACAGCGTGGAACTGAATGAGGCCGGCGCCGCCTATCTGCAGAGCCAAAGCACTTTAACCTTGGCGGAAGCCAATTTCAACCGCGCGCAGAAACTGTTTAAAGACAAGATCATTCCGCAAAAAGATTTTCTCAGCGCACGCGCGGAGCTGGAAAAGGCGCGCGCCGCGCAGCGCGCCGCGGTAAGCAAGCTCACTCTATTCGGCGTAAACCCAGCGAAGATAGGGAGCAATAGCGCGACCTTAACCTTTCCCGTGCAATCGCCCTTTGCCGGCACGGTGATCGAAAAAGACGCCGTGCTGGGGGATCTCGCCGAGCCGGGTAAGTCTCTGTTCACCATCGCCGATTTATCCACCGTGTGGATCGAGACCAATGTGTTTGAGAAGGATTTGAGCAAAGTGCGAGAGGGCTTGCCCGCAGCCGTCAGTGTGGCGGCTTATCCCAAGGAGACCTTCCAGGGCCGTGTCACCTACATCGGTAGCGTGGTGGATCAGGAAACCCGTACCGTGAATGCGCGCGTGGAGGTGGCCAACGCCGATGGCAGGCTGAAACCGGGCATGTTCGCCAACGTGGCGCTCGAGACCGGTGCGGGCCAGCCGGCTTTGTCAGTGCCGGATGATGCGGTGGTGCTCATGCAAGGCCAGCCCACGGTGTTCATCGCGGAGCATGGCGGCTTTGAGCCGCGCCCCGTGCAGACAGGTGAGAGGATGGGGGGTCGGGTGATGCTCCAGTCCGGCGTGGACGAGGGTGAAACGGTGGTGACGAGCGGCGCCTACGCCCTAAAAGCCCGGATACTCAAATCGCAAATTGGCGAAGGCCATTAAAAGGAACCCACCATGCTTAATTCTATCGTCGATATTTCCTTACGTTATAAGGTACTTGTATTGGTGACGTTCGGCCTGCTGGTTTTTCTCGGGGTGCGCGCGTTTCAACAAGTGCCGGTGGATGCCTTTCCCGATATTACGCCGGTACAGGTGAACGTCTACACCGAATCGCCGGGGATTGCCGCCGAGGACGTGGAAAAGCTGCTGACCTTCCCCATCGAGACCGCCATGGCAGGACTGGCCGGGGTGGAGGAAATCCGCTCCGTCTCGCTGTTTGGACTGTCCTATGTCAGCGTTTATTTCAAGGACGACATTGACATCTATTTCGCGCGCCGTCTGGTGGGGGAAAAGCTGATCGAGGCCAAGGAGCGCATCCCGCAAGGCTACGGCGAGCCTGCACTCGGCCCCAACAGTTCCGGGCTGGGTCAGGTGTTCTGGTACACCATAGAATCCGCTGATAAAAAGCTGTCCGAAATGGATTTGCGCACGCTGCAAGACTGGAGCGTGCGCCTATTGCTGCGCACCGCGCCCGGCGTGGACGATGTCACGTCGTGGGGTGGCCATGAGAAGCAGTACCAAGTGCTCATCAATCCGCAGCAGCTTATCAAATATGGGCTGACCTTCAAGGAGGTGATGCAGGCCCTGGAAGCCAACAACCGCCAAGTCGGCGGACAGTACGTTGACCTTGGTCAGGAACAATATCTGGTGCGCGGGCTGGGGCTGGTGTCGAATGCCAAGGAGATCGGCGCGATTGTCATCACCCAGCGTGAAGGCACGCCGGTCTATGTGCGCGATGTGGCCGAGGTGAAGGAAGGCCCGGCGCTGCGCTCTGGCGCCGTCACCAAGGACGGCAAAGAGGTGGTATTGGGTATGGCCTTGGCGCGCTTGGGAGAAAACGCCAAGGGTGTGGTGGAGGCGGTGAAGGAAAAGCTCGCAATTGCGCAGCAAGCACTGCCCAAGGGTGTGACCATCAATCCTATCTACGACCGCACCGAACTCGTGGATAAGGCGGTCAAGACCGCCGAGGACGCATTGATTGAGGGCTCGATACTCGTCGCCGTCGTGCTGTTTCTGTTCCTGGGCGAGCTACGCTCGGCGGCGGTGGTCATCTTGGCCCTGCCGCTCGCCATGCTGATGGCCTTTATCATGATGCAGCAGGCGGGTTTATCGGCCAATCTAATGTCGCTCGCGGGGCTCGCCATCGGTATCGGGATGATGGTGGACGGCGCGGTCGTCATGGTGGAGAACAGCTTCCGCCTGCTCAGCCATCAGGTGGGCAAAACGGTGAACAAAACCCACGTCATTCTGGAAGCGGCGCGCGAGGTGATCAACCCCATCGCCTTCGCCATCATGATCATCATCGTGGTCTTTCTGCCCTTGTTCTCGCTTACCGGCCTGGAGGGTAAGTTGTTCAAGCCCATGGCGCTCACCATCACCTTCGCTATGGTCGGTTCACTCATTCTGACCATGACACTGATCCCGGTCGTAGCGTCACTGCTCATGAAACCCAAGGAGGAAAAGGACACCTTTTTGGTGCGCTGGGTTAAGCGGGCCTACCTGCCCTTGCTGGATTGGGCGCTGGAGAACAAGAAGAAGGTGGTCAGCGCGGCGCTGGTACTGCTGATCGCGTCACTCGCGCTATTTCCGTTTTTGGGCAAGGAATTCATGCCCACCCTGGAAGAGGGCAGCATCATGTTTCGCGTCACCGGGATTCCGTCCACGTCGCTCGATGAATCCATTCGAGTTTCGGAAAATATTGGAAAGGCGCTGCTCAAGTTTCCGCAAACGCTGTCTTCGACGGCGATGATCGGGCGTGCCGAAAAAGGCGAAACGGCTGATGTGAATTACATGGAGATTCTGCTCAATCTGAAGCCGCAAAGCGAGTGGCCCGAACAGATGTCGTTTCGCGAATTATCAACGCAGATGCAGGAACGCCTGGAGCAAGTGGCGAACAACTCGGTGCTGGTTGCGACGCAGCCGATCCAGATGCGCGTGGAGGAGTTGATCTCCGGGGTGCGCGCGACGCTCGCCTTGAAGCTCTACGGCGAGGATTTAGACACCCTGGATCGCTTGGCCGGGCAGATCAAGCCGGTGCTGGGGGGTATACCGGGCGTGGCCGATTTGTCGCTGGAGGCCAATAAGGGTAAGCCGCAGATGGTGATCAAGGTGAACCGCGATGCGGCCGCGCGCTACGGCATTAACGCCGACGACATTCTGGAAGTAGTGCAGGCGGGCATCGGCGGCACGGCGGTGAGCACACTGATCGACGGCGTCAAGCGTTTTGATATTCAAGTGTGGCTGGCCCCCGAATTCCGGGACAGCGTTTCCTCTATCAATGATCTTCCTATCCGCACCCCAGGGGGGGCGCTGGCGCCATTGTCGAAGGTGGCCACCGTGGAACTCAATGAGGGTTATTCCTTTGTGCGGCGCGAACAACTGCAACGCTATGCGGTGATCCAGATGGACGTGCAGGGACGCGACGTAGACAGCTTTGTGCAGGAAGCCGATGCCAAGCTCAAACAGCAGGTGAAGCTTCCCACCGGTTACTGGATCGAGTGGGGCGGCGCGTTCGAGAACCAGCAACGCGCCATGGCGCGCCTTGCCGTGATCGTGCCATTGACCATCGGGTTGATCTTCATCCTGCTTTACACCGCCTTTAACTCGCTGACCTACGCCACGCTGATCATCGCCAATGTGCCGTTCGCGATCATCGGCGGCATCTTCGGCCTGTTCATAACCGGCCAGTATGTCTCGGTGCCCTCCGCCATCGGCTTTATCGCCGTGTTCGGCGTGGCGATGCTGAACGGTATCGTGCTGATCTCATTTCTGAATGACCAGCGTAGGCAGGGGCTGAGCGTGCGAGACGCTGTGCGGGAAGGCGCTGCCTTACGCTTGCGGCCGGTGCTGATGACCGCCTCGGTGGCGATTTTAGGGCTGCTGCCGATGCTGCTCTCCAGCGGCGTCGGCGCGGAGACACAGCGGCCGCTGGCGACCGTGGTGGTGGGCGGGCTGTTCACCTCCACGGCGCTGACCTTATTGTTACTGCCCTTGATGTACGAATGGGTGGAAAGGCGTAAGGAGAGTACCTTTAACCAAACCGGAGAACATCATGAAAGAGATTAAAGCCTTTATTCGCGCTCACCGCATCGCCGGCGTCATCGCGGCCTTGAAGGAGATTGGCCACTGCAATCTTGATGAGAAATCAGGCTGCCGCAATCTCAGCATTTTTGCTGTAAAGGGGGTGCTTAAAGCTGTTGATGCCCAGGAGCAGCATTATTCGCTGGAGCTTGGGCAAGAGGTGATCAATGAATTCAAATTGGAATTGCTGTGTGAGGACCAGCAGGTAGACGA
>CAYUAZ010000141.1:0-6039 GCA_964442865.1 uncultured Gammaproteobacteria bacterium | reverse complement strand
TACATGAGCCCGATCCCGATCAACGCCAGCATGGGCATGCTGATCTCGCTCGCGGTGGCCTTTATCATCACGCCCTGGCTGAGCTTAAAACTTTTGCGCCAGGCGCACGGCCACGCGGCCGCCGATGTCATTTCGGAGTCGCGTCTGACGGGTCTGTTCAACAAGCTGATCGGCCCGTTTCTGCAAGCGCCGTTACGGCGCTGGCTGCTGTGGCTGACGATCGTCGTGTTGATTTTGCTCTCGATGGGGCTGGCGGGCGTAAAACTGGTCGTGTTGAAGATGCTGCCGTTCGACAACAAATCGGAATTCCAAATAGTCGTAGACATGCCGGAGGGCGTGGCCGTGGAAAAGACGGCCCGTGTACTGAGCGAACTCGGCGCCTATCTCGCCACGGTGCCCGAAGTGACTGATTATCAAATCTACGCGGGCACCGCCGCCCCGATCAATTTCAACGGCCTGGTGCGTCAGTATTATCTGCGGCGCGGCGCCCATGTCGGTGATATTCAGGTGAATCTGGCCGAGAAATCGCGGCGCACGCGCAGCAGCCATGCCATCGCCCTGGCGGTGCGCGCCCCGCTGCAGGAAATCGGCCGCCGCCTGGACGCCAACGTCAAGATCGTCGAGGTGCCGCCCGGCCCGCCGGTGCTCGCGCCGCTGATCGCCGAGATCTACGGCCTCGATCATGCGGGGCAAATCGCCACGGCGCGCAAGGTGACCGAGATGTTTGCAAGCACCCCCGACGTGGTGGACGTGGATAACAGCATCGAGGCCGCCGCGCCCAAGCGGCTGTTTCGCGTGGATCGGGAGAGGGCGGCGCTACTGGGTGTCAGTCAGGAGACGGTCGTCAAGGCGCTCGCCACTGCGCTCGGCGGCGAGGATGTGAGCTATCTGCATGACGCCAAGGCCAAGTATGCGATTCCGATACGCCTTGAATTTTCCATCGCCGACAAGGCCGATGAACAGGCGCTGTTAAACCTGCGCGTGCCGACCGCACAAGGCGGGTTCGTGCCGCTGTCCGATTTCACTGCCGTTGTCGAAAGCCGGCGCGAACAGACGATCTACCACAAAGATCTGCTGCCGGTGGTTTATGTCACCGGGGATATGGCGGGCACGCTCGATAGCCCGCTGTACGCCATGTTCGAGATTGCGGCCAAACTCGGCAAGCAGACGTTGGAGCAATTTTATTTTCGTGCACCCGGCAACTCTTATCAGTACAGCCTCAAGTGGGACGGCGAGTGGCAGATCACCTACGAGACCTTCCGCGACATGGGCATCGCCTATGGTGTGGGGATTATCCTGATCTACCTGCTGGTCGTGGCGCAGTTCCGCTCCTACCTCACGCCGCTCATCATCATGGCGCCCATCCCGCTGACGCTGATCGGCGTCATGCCCGGCCACGCCCTGCTCGGCGCGCAATTCACCGCCACCTCCATGATCGGCATGATCGCCCTGGCCGGCATCATGGTGCGCAACTCCATCCTGCTGGTGGATTTTATCGAACAACAATTGCGCGCCGGAACGCCCCTGGAGCAAGCCGTGATCCACGCCGCCGCCACCCGCGCCAAACCCATCGTGCTGACCGGCCTGGCCGCCATGCTCGGCGCATTGTTTATCCTGGACGACCCGATCTTCAACGGCCTGGCCATCGCCCTGGTATTCGGCGTGCTGGTCTCCACCCTGTTGACACTGGTAGTGATCCCGGTGCTTTATTACGCCGTGCGGCGCAGGCGCCTACCTCATTAGCCTATACTCCGCGAAGCAGCGGTTGCATCTCTTTGATGGATCTCGCCAGTGCGCCACGAAATTCCTTCAATCCGGTCTTCACGCCCTCCAGCTGTTGCTTGACGATGCGCTCGGGTTCCATTTTCAGCGCACGCTCAGGGTCCTTGTCGGCCTGCGCCTTGATCTCATCGGCGACCGGGAAGCTCGCCTGCACCAATCCGCCGAGCACCGCGATTTCGATCAACTCGAACGGCGGGCACGATAGGCACGGATCGCCTCCCGGTACGGGAATGCCTTTTCTCCAGAACAGCCGCTCTTTTAGCCATGCCCAGAAATCGTCATCAACGAGTTGAATCTTGTCGAACACCCAATGCGTCACCCAGCACGGACCGAGGTAGCGCGTGAGGTGCGTGTGCAGCACCTTGCCAAGATCAAATATGCTGGCCTTGCGCGAGTACTCCTGAAAGCCCAGATAGGTGAAGTGAGTCCTGATGACTTCGAAGATGATGCACCAATCGTGGACCCCGGGAGGCGCGAGCCATGTGGCCACATTCAAGTAGTAGCGGCTAATCTTGTCCCAGTTCACACCCCCTGCGGCCTCGATCGCCTGAATGTTCTCGTCGAACCAGTGGTGCCAGGTGGAATCGGTCGCCACGCGGCCGACGTTAGCCGGATGTCCATCGTACACGCTGATCATCGCGAAGGTCTTTTTCGGTGACGGGCCCTTTTCCAGGTTGTAGGGCGGGTTGGGCGTGGTTGTGCCGCGCGCGATGACCATCGGCTCAGGTTGATTGCCGCCGACAGTGGGGTATTCATCGCCGGCAAGAGTGGGAATACCCAAGGGCGCGCTCAGATTGATGTCACCGATCTCGAAACACCAGCCTTCATGCGGATGATCGGGCATCACGTTGATCGGCCCGTGCGTGGGGTGACACAAGATCGGGTGTGGCCGTTCAATCACCTTGAAGATAGAAACCTGCTGCGTAACCCACGGCACCCAGTCAATCGGCTGCGGCGTCGAGTCCTCTTGATTGGAAAACGGGATCAGCGTGCCAGAGAATTGCCCGGGCGTGGCGGGACGGTTGGTGTCGTGCCGCGAAAAAGTAAATTGCGGCGGGACACCTTGCGCATTGGTCCAGCGCCGCATGGAGCGGATGCGCGGTATGCGATGACACATGGACGCACCCAGGTAGTCATGGTCGCCCATCGCAAGTAGCCCGCCCTTACGCTCGTTCATCCACTGCGTCAGCACCTTGAGCTCAGCGTCGCTTGCCGGCAACGCGCCCGGCTGGGTAATGTTGCTGTCGGGCCCATTGTTATTGTCCGGGTTGAAGCCAAAGCACCATACCTCGTGGTACTTATTGATGATCGGTTGGCCCGCTTCCTGTTGATCGAAGCGGAATCCGGTGTAACGCGGCTGGTTGGGTGCGGGGCTGTTGTTGGTGCTAACGGCACCTTCGCGGCGTGCGAGATCAACCGCAAAGTGCGTACAACCGATATGCGACTCGCGCAATAGCCGCACTACGCGGCCAACCCCGAAACCCGACGGCGCTTCGGTAAGAGAAATGCCGCCGTCCACCACGACCAATATCTTTATCGTGGTATGCAGATGAAAGTGTTTGTACAGATCGCTGACGGCCTTGACGTAAACGTCCGTGACCCCGATGGTAGCGTCAAACTTGCTTATACCGTTCATGATTGACCTCTCGAATGATGGGATGGAGCCCCCCTTTGCTTGACTTGCGGCACTGCCGGCGGGCACTTATAAGGCGTGGGCGCCGGCGATCAATCAACGGAAGGAGGGCGACCTGAATACTACTACCGTTGTAGTGGGTTTGGCAAAGGGCGTGTTGCAGGTGCCTGTAGGCGGGTGCTGAAAAGTAATCGAGCAACATCGGAGTTTAAGGAATCTCTGATTTATTCAGAGATTCCTGCGGTACATGGATGTGCCGCCATTTTTCAAACACGTAAGTGTTTGAAAAATGAAGAAAAGCAAAAATCACATTTTTTGCTTTTCGTCTCTGAAAATTCCATGGATGGAATTATTCAGAGGCTCCTTAAGGGTGACGCGGCTTTAGCGCCTACCCCCCGGGGTGCTATGTTAGCCGGCCAATTCGCGGACCTGGCCTGGGCGAAGTTCTGCGACGGCAAGCCGCAGTGCCGGGACAAGGGGAAGAAGGTCGCTCAACCGGTTTGTAGATAGTTAGTGTGTTCGTGCAAGACCTAACACCCATGACATTCGGGTTGGACCCTCGCTCCGGTTGAGGCGCCTGCGCGGCTTTTAGCGTAGGTCGCCTCGAACGCAGGGTTATGCCTCAATGCCATTTTCTTCCCGGAATCTTTTTGTGCCGACGCAGCGCATACGTTCGTTCGACCCCACAGGCACTTGCTTAAGATTGGCGCGATTGGCGTGGACACCTATGGCAACAGCCAAATCGCTATGCATGAAATTGTGCAAGGACAGGAGTTGGCCGTTGACGAAGGAGGGGATTGACTCCAATAGTAGGCGTGAGCCTCCTTCAGGAGTCGACTCAGAACGCTCTGTTCCGGCTGCATTGATTAGGGCAAACGAAGGGGGATCAGCGTCGAACACTAGGGCTTTTGATTTGTAATGAACGACGTTGTCTCTGTCATTTCTCAGACGATCCATCCACGGTCGTGCCCTCGCAAAAGCAGTGGCCAACTCCGGGTACTTCGATTCGTTCTTCTCCAGGAAGTCAGCGACAGCAATGATCGATACCTCTCTGTTCCTCGGGTGGGTCGCTCCTCGTGGCCCCTTTAGTCCACGGGTGTCGCTCGGGAGGAGTTGCCAAAGGACAAACGCAATATCGTTGAAAACGATACGGAAGCGAATAATGAAACTCTCGATATCCGCCTCTAGGTAGGGCCGCTCCATAGACGGGTGGTGAAGTGCGCCCATGATTCGTTCGTAGCAGCCGAACAAACGTGTGAGAGACCAAAACAGTGTGCCCGTATTGAAGTGATGAGGGTTTTCGTGTTCCCCAAACCCAATGGCACGAAGTACCCCGAATAGAGGGACTGCCAACTCGTGCGGATCAGACTGTTGAGGCATAACGTGAAGCTAAGGGGCTGCGCGCTTTTGCGCAGTCCCGCTTGAGCGCAGGGTTAGACGCAAACATGGCAACGAAGCTCAATAAATCCGAGCGGTAAAAAAACAACCGCACCTAAAACTGACTGCGCGAGGGGCAAGAGCGAGCGCGCTAAAGAAGAGCGCGAAACACCAAAACCCGCCGCCCTTAAAAAGAGCCGAACGGGCAACACAAGCAGCCCAACCACCAAACAGGAAGCGGCCACCCCGGAACCTGCAAGCGAACCCGCCGCAAAAGCAGCAACTGGCAAGACAGAGGAAATGGACAGGTTTCGCATAGCGCCTAACTAAAATTAGACACCCTAAAAAATCGGGAAATACACCTTACCAAGGTGTATAATGATGAGACGCAAGATATAAGAAGCTGATTTATTGAGATTAAATAAATTTTACACACCCTATGATCTCCCCTAAAGTCAGGTAGGGTGGGCAGATAGTTTTCATCTGCCCACGTTGTTTTGAATCCCCGTGGGCACAAGCAACGTGCCCACCCTACCAAGCTGGACTCCTTTCAAAAACAGAAATCAATGGGGTCAGCCTCGATGGATTTGAATCACCGGGAAACTTCACCTCTCAGAAGAACCGGTTGGGTGATTTTACCTTGGGGCATTTGAGGAGCAGCAACAGACCGACAAGAAAGAGTAGGAGGCCGACGGCCAGATAAATGCGCGGCCCCTGAGGCATCTGTTCCCACATCATTTGCATGTGTTCGGAGAAGTGTAAAACGGAAGATACTAACAGTCCGTCCGAATCGGAACTGTAGAGTCCGAAATAGGCCACACCCAGACCGATTATCAGCAACAACCCACCCGCGAGCTTCGAGGCCGACATAGTATCCCCCAATCAGGTTTTAACTCCGCAAAAGCTTCAGCCAAGACGCTTGTATAAAGCATCTATTTGCAATTGGCAATAGCTAATCTGGTAAATTAGCCTTTAATTACATAGGACTATGCGAACGCCACCCAAAGAGGGGGTAGGGGCTCACAGCGCCTCCGAGGCGTAATCCGCGAGGCGCGAGCGTTCGCCGCGGGTGAGGGTGACGTGGCCGCTGTGCTCCCAGGCCTTGAAGCGGTCCACCACGTAGGTCAGGCCGGAGGTGGTCTCGGTGAGGTAGGGGGTGTCTATCTGCGCGATATTGCCGAGACACACCACTTTGGTGCCGGGGCCGGCGCGGGTGATCAGCGTCTTCATCTGCTTGGGCGTGAGGT
>CAYUAZ010000140.1:0-6050 GCA_964442865.1 uncultured Gammaproteobacteria bacterium | reverse complement strand
AACCTCTGACTTAGTCAGAGGTTCCCCAAGAGTACCGAACAGGTTGTTGAAAATGCGATTTTCAACAACCTCCTAACGACAAACACTAATGGGGTGTCCCGCATGTTCATAGACCCTTTAAAAGTTCTAGGTCCGCGGATACGGCAAGGTCGGCTGACGGTGCATTTTCCTGGCGGGGGGCGTCACAGTTTCGGTAGCGGCTCGCCCCACGCCGAGTGGTATCTCCACACACCCGCCACGCTGCGGCGCATCCTCAGCGACCCCGAGTTGATGCTGGGCGAGACCTACATGAACGGGGAGTGGGATACTACAAACCTGCTCGATCTGCTTGAAGTGCTGATGCGCAACATCCCCGAACAGCGCAGCGGCCTGCTGGAAGGTCTGCTGAAACGACTGCTCCGGCAAGGTAACCGCATCGCCCAAAGCTATCGCAACGTCGCACACCACTACGATCTCGACGAGTGGCTGTTCCGCCACTTTCTCGATCAGGACATGCAGTATTCGTGCGCCTATTTTTATAAATCTGGAATCAGCCTGGAGGAGGCGCAGCGCGCCAAGTGCGCGCACATCCTGCGCAAGCTCGATCTCTCCCCCGGGCAGCAGGTGCTGGATATCGGCAGCGGCTGGGGCGGGCTCGCCCTTTATCTCGCCGAGCATGCGGGGGTGAGGGTCACCGGCCTTACCCTGTCACGCGAGCAACTGCGCGTAGCGCAACAGCGCGCCCGCGAGCGCGGGCTGCAAGGGCGTGTGGAATTTCTGTTACGCGATTATCGAGAACACAGCGGCGCCTACGATCGCATTGCGAGCGTGGGAATGTTCGAGCACGTCGGTGCGCAACATCATCGTCATTATTTCGAGCAGATGCGCCGCCTGTTGAATCCGGAAGGGGTGGCGTTGCTGCATACCATCGGCCGTTACACCCCGCCCGGCGTCACCAACCCGTGGATACTCAAACACATCTTCCCCGGCGGCTATGTCCCGGCGTTGTCCGAGCTCAACCGCAGCATTGAAGACAGCGGCCTCATCACCTGCGACGTCGAGATCCTGCGCCTGCACTATGCCATGACGCTGGGGGCCTGGCAGCAACGCTTTCAGGCACAGCGCACAGAAATCGCCGCGCGCCTGGGTGAGCGTTTTTGCCGGATGTGGGAATTTTATCTGGTCGCCTGCGAGGCGTCGTTTCGCTGGCGCGATCTGGTGGTGTTTCAACTACAGTTGACGCAGCGGCTCGATGTGCTGCCTGTTACGCGGGATTATCTTTACAGCGGAGAAGATCGCGCCGACACTGTGGCCGTTGCGCGCGCGGCGCGGGGATAGGCGTCAGCCGTTACCCGAGCAGCCGCACGCAGTTACGTCCCTCTGACTTGGCTTGATACAGGGCGTTATCGGCCTTCTCGAACAGCTTCTGCTCGTCATCTTCACCGTTCAGGTACGAGACTCCCATGCTGACGGTCATGTTAATTAGCTTGTTGTTGTAGTCGCACTCGGTCTGCTCCACCGTATGACGGATGCGTTCTGCCAGCAACAGGGCGCCGTCCGGCGTAGTGTTGTTCAACAGCACGGTAAATTCCTCACCGCCGTAGCGGAACAAAATATCGGTGGAACGGATACACTCCGTCACGCTCCCCGCCAGGGACTTTATCGCCACGTCACCCGTTGAATGACCGTAGGTATCGTTGATCGTCTTGAAATTGTCTATATCCATGATGATGAAGGACAGCGGCGTCCCGTAGCGGCGGGCAATCTCGACCTCGCGCTTCAGCACCGTGTTCATGGTCGCCCTGTTATTGACTCCGGTCAGCGGGTCCTTAAACGCCGCCTGCACCGCAGAGTGATAGAGCAGGGCGTTGCGCAACGGATACACCAGCCCGGCCAGCAGGCTTTCAATCAGCTGAATCTCGGCCTCGGAAAAGCGCTTTTTGCGGGTGAAGGTCAGCTCGCCCAAAAACTGCCCGAGCAGCAACAGCCGGTAGGCGCAGGAGTGGCGCGCAGACTCTCCCAGGCTCAGATCAATCCCCTGGGCCGGGTTACTGTAAGAGACATGGTGGTGAGCGACCGTGCCCTGCACCTCGCCGGCGAACAGCTCGATCAGCTTGCTGACCTCCAGAGTCGTCTGCAACACGCTTGTGATTTTCAAGGTCTTTTCCTGTACCTGCGGCCTCAGCGCGGCCGTAGAATCCGCACCTAGGACATACGCCTCAGGATTATATCCTCTATTACCCGAAACAGCAGAATGTGATATCGCCATAAATATAACCTCATTCAGTAACTTAGCTCAAGTTTACTTAAGCGAAAAGTATGCCAACTAGGGTCGTGTGTTAATTATGTTATTATTCAATATGTTATGTCTTGCTCTGATGGCGCAAGCGGGGATTGGTCAATAATTTGACGATACAAAATCCCGAATCCTTGCCGCAATCACATAAATTCGCCGCCACTCATTGCCTCACGCGCACTCTCTACCCACTCTCTCGCATCTGTCGTCCCCCCCACCGCCTTGCAGGGAAACATCAAATAGGATGACCTCATTTTATCATCAACCCAGCCTAGTGTAGCCTTGATTGCGCGCGTCAGACATGTTAGCTTTCTAGCGCTGTGAACCTTTCTCGAACTCTTCAGAGGAGTATAGTGATGATAAAGAAAATCCTCATGTTGTTAAGTGCTGCCGTATTTGCCGTCGGTCTGGCCGGATGCGAAAAGGCGGATATGGACAAGCCTAGCGACGCCATGGGCGGCGGAGCGCCTGCTGAGCCAGCAGCTCCTGCGGCGCCCGCTCCGGAAGCCCCTGCGGAACCCGCTCCAGCCCCAGCCGCACCGTAAGATCCTTCCTGTTGTCGGATGGTTGGCAGAGCTCCTCTGCCAACCATCCCTGTTTTACGCTGGCGCGCCGTGCCCAACGGCGCTCTGGTTTTGGTAATTCGACTGCGATTTACACATGCCTGTAACAACCCCTGACGCCTTCCCCGATGATGCTGCGCTTGATACTGCGGCCGCTGCCGTAGGGGCGGCGCTGCAACGGCGCGGCTTGATGTTGACCACCGCCGAGTCCTGCACCGGCGGCTGGGCCGCCCAAGTAATCACCGGCATACCCGGCTCCTCGGAGTGGTTCGAGCGCGGCTTTGTGACCTACACCAACACCGCCAAACAAGAAATGTTGGGGGTCGCGCAGGTCACGCTGGAGAAATTCGGCGCGGTGAGTGAAGAAGTAGTGCGCGAAATGGCAGAGGGTGCGCTCCGGCACAGTCACGCCGCAGTGAGTCTGGCAGTCAGTGGCGTTGCGGGGCCGGGAGGCGGAACACCCCTCAAACCGGTCGGCAGCGTGTGTCTCGCCTGGGCTGCGAAGGGATCGCCCGCGCGTAGCCGCATTGAGCATTTTTCCGGCCCTCGTGTAGCGGTACGCCGCAAGGCGGTGTATGCCAGCCTGCAAGGCATGCTGGATTACATCGCCTCAACGTACCCGGAGGCTTGAATGCCTGTGGAGGTTGCAGCCCCGGCGCCGACGCAACGCCTGTTCTTCGCGCTGTGGCCGCAGCATGAATTGCGCGAACAGTTGGCCCGGCTGGCGCGCGGTGTGCCCGCCCACGGCCGCCCGGTGGCCGATCACAACTTGCACCTTACCTTGGTATTCCTCGGCAATATCACCGCGGATACGCGCAACTGCCTCAGCGCCGCCGCCGCCGAACTGCATGTTCCACACTTCACGCTAATGCTGGATCAAGCCAACTACTGGCCCAAGCCTCGCATCGTGTGGCTGGGGGCCAGCCACATTCCTGACGCACTCCTGGCATTGGTTGACGGCCTGAACGCCGCACTGACGAAATGCGGACTGACGCCCGAACGACGCAGCTATCAACCGCACATCACCTTACTGCGCAAGGCGGAGCGACCGCAAGGGGAACTTCTCGTACAGCCGCTTGAATGGAAAGCCGAGAGTTTTTGTTTGGTCGAATCGAGCAGCGACACCAATGGCGTGGTGTACCGTATCCTCGACTCATGGAATCTGGGCTAGCAGTTTGTTGAAAAAGCCCATCCATGGGCTTTTTCAACACGCACGTCCTTGTGCCGCGCGCAGTCTGTTTTTCAACAGACTGCTAGCTCGCCTCCACCGGCGTATCCGCACTATTGCCCCACTCCGACCACGCGCCGGGATAGCCCTTGACGCGCGGATAGCCCAGCGCCCTCAGCACCACAAAAGTGTGCGAAGAGCGGTGGTGAGTTTGACAGTAGACGATGACCTCTTTGTCCGGCGTCACACCCAGCTTCTCGTACAGCGCGCGCAGTTCCTGCACGGGCTTGAGACGGAGGTCACTGCCCAGGGCCTGTGTCCAGTCCAGATTGACGGCGCCGGGGATGTGTCCACCGCGTTCGGCGCGTTTGTCGCTACCGCGGTACTCACCCGGCGTGCGGGTGTCGAGCAAGACCACACCAGGGTCGTGGAGATGAGTCAGAATATAGGCCTTGTCCGCCCTGGCGTCTTCACCCAGCACCGCGTGATAGCTGCCGGGCGCGCTCGCTGCGGCGCCGCCCGTCACCGGATAGCCTGCGGTCAGCCAGCCCCGCAAGCCACCATTGAGCAACGAGGCATGCCTGTGACCGAGTACTTCCAGAGTCCACAACAACCGGCAGGCCTTCGCGCCCCCCTCATCGTCATAGGCGACGACGTGCTTGTCCTGCGTTAGCCCCACACCCGACAAGACCCTGCTTAACTGCGCGTCATCCGGCAACAACCCCATCACGGGCGAACGCGCGGCAACCAGTTGCGAGTAATCCAGGCTCACGGCGCCGGGGACATGCTGGCGAGCAAAACCATCCGGCTTGCTCAAGTCAATAATCAGCACACCCTGCTCGTCGAGATGCGGGTGTAATTCTGCGGCTTCGAGGATGAGTGGTAAACTTGCGGGCATGGCGCTTCTCCTTACCGCTAATGTTACCATCTTACTTCAATATGGTGGCTTGATTTTATGTAACGACAGCCCCAATAACTAACCCCGTATAAGTAACCTTAAAGAGCCAACCATGACCGTCACCGCACACAAAGAAACCCTGGGCTTCCAGACCGAGGTTCGGCAATTGCTGAGCCTGATGATTCATTCGCTCTACAGCAACAAAGAGATCTTCCTGCGGGAACTGATCTCCAACGCCTCCGACGCCATAGATAAGCTGCGCTTTGAGGCCCTCGCCGATGAGGCCCTGTACGACGGCGACAGCGATCTCAAGATTCATGTGAGTTATGACAAGACTGCGCGCACCGTCACCATCGCCGACAACGGCATCGGCATGACGCGCGCCGAGGTCATAGACCACATCGGCACCATCGCCAAATCAGGCACCAAAACCTTTCTAGAAAAACTCACCGGCGATCAGGCCAAGGACGCCCATCTCATCGGCCAGTTCGGCGTCGGTTTTTACTCTTCTTTTATCGTCGCCGACCGGGTGGCGCTCATCACCCGCCGCGCCGGTATCGGCGCCGAACATGGCGTGCGCTGGGAATCTGCGGGTGAGGGCGACTACAGCATCGAGACCGTCGCCAAACCCACGCGCGGCACGGAAGTGATTCTGCATTTACGCCCCGACGAAGACGAATTCCTCGACGGTTTCAGGTTGCGCAACATCATCCATAAATATTCCGACCACATCACCGCCCCTATCCTGATGCCCAAGGAAGGCAAAGACGCCTCCGGCGAGGAGACGGTTAACCGCGCCTCGGCCCTGTGGGCGCGCCCCAAGGGCGAAATCGGCGCCGACGAGTACCACGAATTTTACAAACACATCGCCCACGATTTTGAAAATCCACTCGCCCATATTCACAGCCGCGTGGAAGGCAAACAGGAATACACCCTGTTGCTGTACATACCCTCCCGCGCGCCGTTCGACCTGTGGGAGCGCGACAGCCGCCACGGCATCAAGCTCTACGTGCGGCGCGTATTCATCATGGAGGACGCCCAAAATCTCATGCCGCGCTATCTGCGCTTCGTGCGCGGCGTGATTGATTCCAACGACCTGCCGCTCAACATCTCGCGCGAAATTTTACAGGGCAGCAAAGTCGTGGA
>CAYUAZ010000139.1:0-6077 GCA_964442865.1 uncultured Gammaproteobacteria bacterium | reverse complement strand
GTTTATGCCATACGTGCGCAAGCGTACAGACCCACCAGCGGATCTGGCGCAACCTCCTCACAGCCCACAGAGGAAGTGGGCAGCGTCTTGACAATTCTCTCCTTGGGTGCGGTTCGCCGCACCATTTTTTACCTGCTCACGGCTCTCTTACACTCGCTGTGACGAGCCGTAGCCTTATGTACGTCACCGCACCGACTGCGTTTGGTTTTGCGAGTAGGGTGCTACTTCCAATAGGAGGTTCTTATGAAAGTAATCCAAGTACAAGTAGTTATTGCAACGTGTCTCGCCGCCGCACTTATGAGTGGCTGCGCCAATACCAACCCTCGTAGCGAGGTGTCCCCGTCATATCCCAGCACTCGTTCCAGCGGTTATGGGGTGATTGAGTCTATAGAGACGATCCGGGCTAGTGGCGGCGAGATTGGCGTAGGTACCGTACTCGGCGGTGTCATCGGCGGCGTGCTGGGCAACCAGGTGGGCGGCGGCAGCGGTAAAACCGCGGCGACCGTTGTTGGCGCGGTGGGTGGTGCGGTGGTAGGGCACGAGATAGAAAAGAGGAATCAGACCCAGGATGCCTATCACATACGAGTCCGGCTCGACAACGGAAATTATCAAACCGTGACGCAGGATAGCCTAGACGACTTGCAGGTCGGGAATCGCGTGCGGGTCGAGAACAACCGCGTGTCACGCTATTACGGCAACGACCGCGGCTACCGTTACGATGACCGCGGTACCCGCTACTAGCGCTTAACTGCGGCCGGGACGCCGGCCGAAGCAGAAATGCTTGATCGGCAATTCCGCCTTTTGAGTTACGCATGACAGGAGATGAATATGAATTGGGATACCGTTGAAGGCAACTGGAAACAGTTCAAGGGCAAGGTGAAAACACGGTGGGGCAAGCTCACCGACGATCACCTCGAGGTGATTGCTGGGAAGCGCGTTCAGTTGGCGGGCAAGATTCAGGAAGTCTATGGCATCACCAAGGACGAAGCCGAGAAGCAGATCAATAGCTTTGAAAAGCTCAACAAAGACTTATAGCCCGGCAAACTCCCGCTTGGCTTAACCACGCCGCACTCGACCGGGTGCGGCTCCGTATAACCCGATGTTTGACACAGAGGTATTCCAATGAAAGCGATACAAAGATGTGCAGTCAGTACGGTTGCCGTGGCAGTGCTGCTCGGCTTGGGCGGTTGTGAGGGAATGACCACGCGAGACAAGAACACCGCGATCGGGGCCGGGGCCGGAGCGGTCGGGGGCGCCGTGCTTACAGGCGGCAGCGCGATCGGAACGGTCGGCGGTGCGGCGGTCGGTGGCGTCATAGGCAGCCAGGTCGGCAAATAGCGCAGTCGTGATCACTAGGCGCGCGAACCGAGCCGCATCCCGTGCGGCCTACTCGCCTTATCGCGGGCTTCGCTGCGACATAATTGTCGTGGTTTCTTCCCCGGCGTCAATTGGTGGCGCGAAAACGCCCCTTTATTGTTTACAGCAGAACAGGAGAAACAAAAATGCTTGAGACACTAGTAGTCATCTTGCTTGTCCTGTGGTTAGTGGGTTTGGTCACATCGTATACCGTGGGTGGATTAATTCACATCCTCTTGGTCATCGCGATCGTGGTTATCCTGGTGCGTGTCATTCAAGGTCGAAGACCCCTGTAGCAACCCGGGAAGGGTTCATGCGGCGTGGATTCAGAAGTATCACTTCAGGAGAAGAATAAGATGAATGCAGTCAAAATCGCAGCAATCGTGTTAATCGTGGCTGGCGCCCTAGGGCTGGCGTATGGCAAGTTCAGCTATACCAAGGATACCCAACAGGCCAAACTGGGCCCGCTCGAATTGACGGTCAAAGACACGAAGACAATCAACGTCCCGGTCTGGGCCGGCGTAGGGGCCATCGTAGCGGGCGCGCTGCTGCTGGTTGTGGGCAAGCCGTCCTAAGCAGAGAGATCCTCGCAAGCTCGTTGCCATGGGATTGAAATCATAAAAAGAGAACACTGTGTTCGAAGCGGCGTTGCTGCCCAGCCGCGATACACTTAATGAATCAGCGCAGTTTCACACTTTCAACTGGCTAGGAGGAGCAACTATGGACCTAAACAAATATCTCGTAGATGCAAGCACTGTAGGCGATTATGGCGGCCGTGAGCAACTTGCCACAGACAATCTCAATCGTATTTACAAGGCGCTCAATCTTCGCATCAGTCCGATACTGATCGTCGGGAAGGAGAAACAATGGGACCCTGAGTTGTACGACGAAATTATGAGCCATGTACGGGATGCCTGGACAAATAAAGACAGGTTGCTGGCCCTCACCGACGAGCAAATTGATGAGTATGTGGAATCCCAGGCGGAGATCTACCATATTCCGCCGGTGCCGCCACCCATACCGGATAATGTTGAAGTTATGAAAGGGCCAGACACAGCGAACTGACTTCGCCGTTACAGACCGCGAATACTCGTCGGAAAACTTTACACTTGGTGCTCGTGTTGGCACATAGATAATTAAGATTTTTAATTAAATCAATATATTATGATAAGTTGCACGATTTTTGCATACTTGCTATAAACATCTAAATCAGTTCAATTAACGGTAGTGCGGTTCTTGCATCGGTGCTTTAACTTGCCATGTCCGCACGTTAGTTTAGTAAAGGGATTTTTCCACCATCTGGGAGAAACCTTAATGATACATAACGAATAACGATTTAGGAGTGTATGTGATGAAAACACCAAAACAGTTGGCGATACTGTCATTGGCAGTGATCGGAGCGTTTTACGGCGCCTCTCCGGCATGGGCCGTGCCAATTCTGGGCTCGGATTTGGCGAGCTTTACGGTTTTGGGGGCATCAACGGTGACCAATGTCCCGACGAGCACCATCGTCGGAAATGTCGGTGTCTGGTCAAGCGGTGGTGCGAATGCAATCACGGGCTTTCTCTCCTCACCAGGCGTTGCGGTGTCGGACCCGCAGGTGACAGGTGGAAACGTACATGCAGGGACCACGACCGGGACCCCGAATGCGATGTTGGCTCAGGCTCAACTCACCACCGCGATAACTAATCTTGGCTCCCTGGGGCCAGGTAGCCTATTGGCTGCGGACCTGGTTGGACTCACGCTCTATCCGGGCGTCTATACCGTTCCTGCGGGAACGACTAATTTGTCGGGGGCGCTCACGCTCGACGGCCAAGGTAACGCCAATGCGGCCTGGATTTTCCAGATGGCGAGTACGCTGATCACCTCGCCCAACTCGGTCGTGAATTTGATCAATACCGGTTCAGGCGCCGGCGTGTATTGGAATGTCGGCAGCTCCGCGACTATCGATGTAAACACGACATTCCTGGGGAATATTCTTGCGCTCGCTAGCATCACCATGAACACCGCCGCAACAGATCTATGCGGTAGAGCCTTGGCGGATACGGGTGCCGTGACCTTGGATCAAAACAGCCTCTCCGGCGTCTGCACGGGCATTCTGGCTGGCAGCAATGGCTTGAGCGGCGGTCTGGATGTTATAACTACACCAGGTGGCCCTACGCAGGTCGCCTTTCTTCCGTACGCCCCCGTCGGTGGCGGGACCGTCCCCGAACCCGCCACGCTGGCGCTGCTGGGACTCGGACTCCTGGGACTTGGATTTAGTCGGCGTCGGCACGCTTGAGATAAACAGTCCGCCACGATAAGCCCTGCCTCGGCAGGGTTTTTTGTTTGTGCGCCGCTTATTGTGCTGCACCGGTCAGGGCATCCCGTCATGGCTGCCTTATGTACGTTACCGCACCGACTGCATCCGTTTGTGTGACTACTCTGCACCTAAGGGTTGAAGACAGTTCGTGACAGTCCTCGCCGCCCCCGGCATTCCGCATGGGTACCTAAATCATCAAGGTAAACCCACTGGACTTTGTCAGGAGCAATTCACTTGACTCAGGAGAAATGAAATGTCACTAGGAACAATACTTTTAATAGTTTTGATTCTGATGTTGCTGGGTGCGATCCCCACCTGGCCACACAGCAGGGGATGGGGATATGGCCCCAGCGGCGGTATTGGGCTGGTGCTGTTGATAGTTTTGATTCTGTTTCTACTAGGCCGGATATAACCCGCTCGTTCAGTTTTCTTTCCGGCGGTCACCCGTCGAATAGTAAGGTGTGGGATAAAGTTCGGACGTAACATCTCGACGAAATAAGTCACAGGAACTCTTAGTGTTTCCAGCATCGAAGGGTATTTAGCTTAATTATCTATTTGGAGGGTTTCACCATGAATCAACTTAAAAATGTTTCTACTTTCTTCTTCGCCATTCTGCTGGCTACCATGCTCGGCTGCGCCTCGACGGCAAAACATGAAGGAACCGGAGAGTATATTGATGACACTGTTATTACCGCCAAAGTAAAGGCGGCAATTTTCGAGGAACCTTCCCTGAAATCGGCCGAGATCAACGTCGAAACCTTCAAAGGCGTGGTTCAGTTAAGCGGCTTCGTCCATGACAAGGCCGACATTAACAAGGCCGCTGAACTTGCGCGCAAGATCAAGGGTGTGACGTCCGTTAAGAATGACTTATTGCGTAAGTAACAACATTAAATAGGCTGGTCGCGCGCCCTGCTGGACGTCCTGTCCAGCAGGGCGCGATTATTTGTGCTATTGGTGACAGTAGTTTCTTGAAGGAGAAATGTCATGGGTAAATATCTGATTGCATGGCTGCTAGGCGTTCCGGTATTTGTGTTGGTGCTTGTTTATTTCTTTATGAACTAAACAAACGCTCAATGAGCTTTGGCTGTATAACCGCATGATGGGTCATGGAGCAGGCTTGACTCCAGCTTCTGCGGGTTATACTTTGCCAATCTACCCTACCCAGCCCAGGATAAGGCGCCATGAACACCATTCCAGCTACAACATCCGCGATTCCTGAAACCCAAAACGACGCAGAGAATCACGCTGGAGAATCCCTGGCGAGCCAGGGGACGGCCACGCCGGACGCTACTCAGCAGCCCACGGTACGTATGCCTGTTGAGATGCATAGCCTTGCGCTCGCGCTGCTCACGGTGCTTGCGGTAATCTTCGCGCTGCATTGGGCCCGTGCGGTTTTCATCCCGCTGATGTTTGGAGTGATGATTAGCTATGCGTTCTCCCCCCTCGTCAACCTGATGCAAAACTGGCGAATCCCGCGAGCGATCGGGGCCGCAGTGTTGTTGATGGGTATCGTGGGCGGAATAAGCTCTCTGGCCTATTCACTCAGCGACGATGCCGCCGCGACGATAGAAAGCTTGCCCGAAGCGGCGCAGAAGTTCCGCCAGACGCTGCGCAGGGAAAGGGGGACATCCGAAAGCGCGATCGAGAAAGTGCAAAAAGCCACCACCGAGCTGGAGAAGGCGGTGAGCGATACACCAACCCCGTCTCCCACCCCCCCGCGGGGGGTGACCCGGGTGCAAATCGAAAAACCCAAATTTAATATCCAGGACTATCTTTGGGCCGGAACGATGGGTGCGGTCGGGTTTGCCGGTCAGGTCGTCATAGTATTGTTTCTCGCGTATTTTCTGATGGTTTCAGGCGACAGTTTCCGGCGCAAGCTGGTCAGGATCAGCGGCCCCACCTTTAGCAAGAAAAAAATCACCCTCCAGGTGTTGGATGAAATCACCGGCCAGATTCAACGTTATCTGCTGGTACAGCTATTCACCAGTTTTCTTGTAGGGGTGGCGACCTGGCTCGCGTTTCTCTGGATCGGCGTGGAGCATGCCGCGATTTGGGGCATCGCCGCCGCGATATTAAATACGATCCCCTATCTCGGTGCGGTAATCTTTACCATTGGCACGGCGCTGGTCGCTTTTCTCCAATTCGGAACAATAGGCATGGCGCTCCTGGTCTCCGGTATCGCACTGGTCATCACCAGCCTCGAAGGTTTTTTGCTGACGCCGTGGCTTACCAGCCGGGCAAGCCAGATGAACGCCGTGGTGATTTTCGCAGGCGTGCTGTTTTGGGGTTGGTTGTGGGGCGTATGGGGTTTATTGCTGGGCATACCCATCCTCATGGCCGTCAAGGCCATATGCGACCATGTGGAAGATCTGAAACCTGTCGGCGAACTGCTGGGAAAGTAACCAGAGTGTCTGCGCAA
>CAYUAZ010000138.1:0-6152 GCA_964442865.1 uncultured Gammaproteobacteria bacterium | reverse complement strand
GACCACCGACTACGACAAGGAAAAGCTGCAAGAGCGTGTGGCTAAACTGGCGGGCGGTGTGGCCGTCATCAAGGTCGGCGCCGGTAGCGAGATCGAGATGAAGGAAAAAAAGGCGCGCGTGGAAGACGCACTGCATGCGACGCGCGCGGCCGTTGAAGAAGGCGTAGTGCCGGGCGGCGGCGTGGCCTTTGTCCGCGCGCTGAAAGCGATTGACAAGCTCAAGGGCGATAACGAAGACCAGAATGTCGGCATCAGTATCGCGCGCCGCGCGTTGGAAGAACCGCTGCGTCAGATCGTCGAAAACGCCGGTGTCGAAAGCTCCGTGGTGCTGGCCAAGGTGGCCGAGGGCGAAGGCAATTTCGGTTACAACGCGGCGAGCGGCGAGTACGGTGACATGGTGGCCATGGGTGTAATAGACCCGACCAAGGTGACCCGTACCGCGCTGCAAAACGCTTCATCGGTGGCGGGCATGATGCTTACCACTGAGGCCATGATCGCCGAGTTCCCCAGCGAAAAGGGTGACTCGAAGGGTATGAACGAGCACGACATGGGCGGCATGATGTAAAAACCCAAGCGCCTGTTTTAGGGTGCTGAGCCCCATCTGGTGACAGATGGGGCTTTTTTTTGGGAGCAGGGAACCGGCCGAATGGATTCGGCGCTACTTGAAGCGCGCCACGGTGTTTTGCAGACTGGAGGCAAGCTGTTCGAGATGATCGGCCGCAGAGTGGGTCTGCTCCACCGCCAGACTATTATCCCGCGCCATGCAGGAAATCATTTCAATATTCTTGGCGATTTCATTACTGGCGATGCTCAACTGACCGGTGGCACGCTCGATGTCCATAATCATCTCCATGGTGTGGCGTGCGCCATGATTGATCTGGGTCAGCGCCTCGCCCGCCTCGTTAGCGAGTACTACCCCCTGCTGGGCCTGCTGGCTGGCTGCGGCGGTACTGGCCACGGCGTTGCTGGTCTCGCTTTGGATGGTGCGAATCATCTTGGTGATTTCCGCCGTGGCCTGGGTGGTGTGTTTGGCCAGGCTACGCACCTCGTCGGCGACCACGGCGAAGCCGCGCCCTTGCTCGCCGGCGCGCGCCGCCTCGATGGCGGCATTCAAGGCGAGCAGATTGGTTTGGTCGGCGATGCCGCGGATGACCTCGACGATGCCGCTGATCTCCTTGGAGCGCTCGCCGAGTGAGGTAATAAACTGTGAGGTCTGCGCCACCGAATCGGCGATCCGGGTGATTTCGGCGGCGGCTTTATGCACCACAGCTTCACCATGCGCCGAAAGAGTGCTGGCCTTGTCGGAGATGGCGGCGGTTTCCTTGGCGTGCACGGCCGCCTGCTGGATATTGGTCGTCGTCTCTTCCACCGCCGTGGCCGTTGACGCGGCGGCGTCGCGTTGTTCGGAGGAGGCCTGGGCGACTTGTCCGGCGCTACGTGAGAGTTGCGCAGCCGAGCTTGCCACCTGCTCCGCAACGGTGGTGGTCTCCTTGACAATATCGTTCATCTTGCCGATAAAGCTGTTGATCCAACGGCCGAGATCACCGGCTTCATCGAAGGCGAGACGTTGTTCGTCCAGCCGTTGTTCGAGATTGCCGCCACACTCGGCGATACTCAGGATGATCTGAATCATTTCGCGCAGCCGGGCGGCCTGGTTACGGGTGGCGAACCAGTAAAAACCGCTGGTGGCCAGCCCTATAAGACCCGCCTGGACCCACGCTGACGCCACGCCACCCAAGCTGGGTGCGTAGTGGGAGAGTGCGTTTGTTGCAACCAGCAGCAAGGTGACAATCGCCAGAAACCATCTCATCAATTTCAGGTTGATGCTACGGTGGCGGTACACCTCTTCCAGATCGCCCTCGCACATCATGCCCCAACGGTCGGGGGAGCCGGCGAGCTGGAGGGTAATCCCCTTGCCGATGACGGGGACATGCCGGTAATCCGGATAGCCGGGGTAGGTGACAAACAGGTTGTCACCTTTTTTTATGGTCTCGCGCACGCCGGGGTGCAGCTCCTTGCTGGCCGGGTCGGTAAAGCGCAGCTCAAGTTCCGTGTGCTGCGCTACCTTGACGATCCCGTAACGGGTGTTAACGCCCTGCTTGAGATTATCGCCGAGGGAGAAAGCGGCGTCCTCGAAACGCGAGCGTGATAAGGCGGTCCCGGGTTTGATCGAAGGGTCCATCCGGGATTCCACCATGAATAGATAATTATCGCCCGACTCCTTGTATACGTGACCGCTTTCGCGCTGGATGAGATCACCGATCACATCATTGGGAACTCGCCCGCACACTATGCCGGCCGTTTGTCCGGCATGCTGGATGGGTTGATAAAACATCAACGTCACATCATCATGAAACCTGGAGCTGGACGGCCCCAGCGTCTTGGTGAGCGGGTCCTTGTAGGGTCCGTGCAGAAACGGTGCGCGTAAGCCAGCGGTTACCGAGGCCTTGGGCAGATCGCTCAGGCCGACGTGGGCAGGGTGGGTGGAGGCGATGACTTTGCCGCCGGTGTCTATAATAAAGATCTCGGAGAAATCGCCAGCCGCCGTTTTTCTCCTGGCCAGCAGAGGCTGCGCGGAACCCAGATCTTCCGTATTAAGCGTCTTTGCCAGGCTGCTTAGATAGCTCCACTGATTTTTTGTCCACAACAGGAGAATCTGCATGCGCGTGGCGGCGATGCCCTCGAAGGTTTGCTCGACCAGCGGGTATAAATGACGATTGATAAAGCAAGACCAGCTCATCGCCACTTTCCCGGTCTTGCCCCACCACGGCAACCAGCCACGTTCGCCAGGATTGAGTTGCATTTGCTTGCTTTTAAGTTCCATGATGCTCTTCCAATGACTTATGCGCGTAGCGCGCAGTGACGATACTAAAGTTGATAGCTCACTGTGCGCCCCAAACAATGCTAACGTGAGCTGCATTACGCAAATCTGATGCCAGATAGTGTTTTACGGCGCGCACTGCATCAGTGCAAAACTGCGCACCAGTTTGGGAGCCTGTTTGGTTATTTGCGCGCTAATAGTGCAGTATCATTTGGTTTTGACGTCAACGAGACTCACCAAGGCTAATAATGAGGTGCTGAATGGAAGAGGGCGCTGAACCCCGTCAACTGTTTGACGTGTTGTTGGAGCGAATAGAGGCAGAATATCGGCAATTTCTCGACGCGACTAAGGCGCAGGGTTTGGCTGTGCATGGGGATGCGGATTTCGTACATACTCTGCGTCGTGTATGGGCGTGCAGTGAATTCGTGATGCGCGCCTGTCTCAAGGAGCCCGAGTTGCTGGACGATTTAGTGCGTAGCGGCGATCTGCCGAGTGAGTATCGTCCAGGCACATACCACGACAAGCTCCACCGGCTACTGCATGGGATAAGCACGGAACAGGAGTTGAATGACAGATTGCGCCGCTTCCGGCGCCGGGAAATGCTGCGCATCGCCTGGCGGGATATAGCGGACTGGGCGCCGCTGCAAGAAACCTTCGATGATTTGACGGCGCTGGCCGATGCCTGTGTGGATGCCGCGCTGATGTTACTGGATGAATGGCAGGCGCAGGAGCTAGGCAGACCGACGGACGCTGGGGGGGCGCGGCAGTTCATGGTGGTGGTGGCGCTGGGTAAACTGGGCGGCGGTGAATTGAATTTTTCTTCCGATATAGACCTGATCTTTGCCTACCCGCAGGAAGGTAAGACGCGCGGCAAGCGCCGCCATTTGACTAATGAGGAGTATTTTACGCGCCTGGGCCAGCGGCTGATCCACACCCTGGATGCGGTGACCGAGCAGGGCTTCGTGTTCCGCGTGGATATGCGCCTGCGTCCGTTTGGAGAGAGTGGCCCGCTCGCTCTCAGTTTCGGAGCGCTAGAGGAGTATTACCAGAATTTCGGCCGCACTTGGGAGCGCTATGCCTTCATCAAAGCCCGCGTGGCGGCGGGTGCGCGCGATGCGGGTGTGCGACTGCTGGCTATTTTGCACCCGTTCGTTTATCGCCGCTACCTGGATTTCGCGGTCATTGATTCGCTGCGCGAGATGAAACGAATGATCGGCGAAGAGGCTGAACGCAAGGGCTTGCAGCGTAACATCAAGGTCGGCGCGGGGGGGATACGCGAGATAGAGTTTATCTGCCAGGTATTTCAACTCATGCGGGGTGGCCGTAAGCCGCCGCTACAGGTACGGGACACCATGACGGTGTTGCAGCGTTTGTCCGATTATCATTACCTGTCGGAAATACTGGCGTCGGAATTGCGCGATGCCTATATGTTCCTGCGCAAGCTCGAAAACCGTTTGCAGCAAGTAGATGACCGGCAGACCCATGAACTGCCCGAGGACGAAATGGAGCAGGTGCGCTTGGCCTATGCGATGGGTTACCCGGATTGGGATGACTTGAACGATGCGGTGCGGTCACAACGAGACAGGGTGCGCGTTTGTTTCGAGCAACTGTTTGCGGGGCCAAAGGCCCTGGAGATGAGTGACGCCAGCGTAACACTGTCCAATCTCTGGTCAGGTTCACTGGAAGAGCAGGAGGCGTTGACGACACTCAGCGGTATGGGCTTCGACGACCCGCCGGAGGCGCTACGCTGGTTGCACGAGCTGCGGGCGTCTTATAGTTACCGCACGCTTTCGGCGCAGGCGCGTGACCGCATGGATCGGCTCATGCCGGCGTTACTGATTGTGGTGAGCAGACATGATGAACCGTTGCCCACCGAGAGCGCTGCTCCTACTGTGACATTAACGCGGCTGCTAAGGCTGATGGAGGTCATCGCCCTGCGCAGCACCTATCTCGCGTTGCTGGTGGAACATCCGTTTGTGTTGTCGCAACTGACCAAGTTGTGCGCGGCCAGCCCCTGGATAGCCGCGTTACTCACTCGTCACCCGTTACTGCTCGATGAGCTGATTGATTCGCGTACCCTCTACGCGCCGTTGGATGTGGCGGCGTTACGGGAGCAACTGGACGTTACCTTGCTGCGCTCATTGCCGGACCAGTTGGAACAGCAAATGGAAAGTCTGCGCCATTTCAAACAGGTGCAAGTGTTGCGCGTGGCCGCGGCGGACGTTGCCGGCGCACTGCCGGTCATGCGCGTGAGCGACCACTTGACCGCAATCGCCGAGGTAGTCCTGCAGAGAGTGTTACAGATCGCCTGGCGGCATATGACCGCCAAGCATGGTGTGCCAAGCTGTGTGGTAGAGGGCAAGCGGCGGCAAACCACTTTTGCCATCATCGCTTACGGTAAGTTGGGTGGCGTCGAGCTGAGCTACGGCTCCGATCTGGATCTGGTGTTTCTACACGATAGCCAAGGCGAGGAGCAGCGCACCGGCGGTCCCAAAGCCATTGACAGCGGCATGTTCTTCGCCCGGCTGGCGCAGCGCATTATCCATATTCTCAACAGCCATACTCCTTCCGGCGTACTTTATGATGTTGACATACGGCTACGCCCGAATGGGGCCTCGGGCCTGCTGGTGAGCAGCCTGGAGAGTTACGCCGACTACCAACACAAAAATGCCTGGACCTGGGAGCATCAGGCCCTGGTGCGCGCCCGGCCGGTGGCGGAGATAGGCGCGGGGGATTTGGCCGGACAATTTAACCGGCTGCGAGCTGCAATCCTGGGCCGGGAACGTGATGCCGCAGCGCTGCGTAGCGAGGTGCTGGATATGCGCGAGCGGATGTACGCCGAGCTCAACCAGCCTGGGGAGGGCTGGTTTGATCTCAAGCAGGGCAGGGGAGGTATCGCGGATATCGAATTTATGGTTCAATACACGGTTTTACTGAACACTTGCCGCCACCCTGAACTGTCGGCCTGGACCGACAATATCCGTCAGCTTGGCGATCTGGCCGCCTCGGGCTTGTTGAGCGCGCCGGACGCGCAGGCGTTGAGCGACGCCTATCAAATCTACCGGGCGGCGCTACACCGCTGCGCCCTCCAGGACGAACCCGCCCGCGTCCCGGACGCCGAGTTTCGGGTGCAGCGGGAAGCGGTAATGCGGATCTGGCATGGCTTAATGGATCGCCCGAATGAATTCGGGTCTACACAAGTTTAAAGGAGAGCTGCATGATAACAATGGATGACCGCGACGGGGTCATTTGGTTCGACGGAAAGCTGGTGCCCTGGCGTGACGCCAAGGTGCATGTGCTGACGCACTCCCTGCCTTACGGCATGGGCGTT
>CAYUAZ010000137.1:0-6236 GCA_964442865.1 uncultured Gammaproteobacteria bacterium | reverse complement strand
GTGGGGGTAGGTAAAACAGGGTATTTACTCAGGAGTCACATCGTAAGCGTCGTTGCCTTGCTTTGTGACTCCTGAGTTACAATGCATTATGGCCAATCCAGCGCACACCGATTATGACGCTGTAATCTATATACCCAGCCTGAACGTCAGGCTGGGGGTGCATACCCGGCAGGACGCCTTATCCGGTCTGGATTTTCTGCCACCCAAAGGATCTGAACTCAAACCGGCCTCGCCCCTGGCGCGGCGCATTGTTGCCGAGCTTCAGGCCTATTTTTCCAACCCGCAGACACGTTTTTCCATCCCGCTGTATCTTTCCGGCACTGTCTTCCAGCGCCGTGTTTGGCAGGCACTGCGCAAACTGCCCGCAGGCCGCACCACTCAGTATGGTGAACTCGCCAGACAACTCGGCACCGGGGCGCGCGCCATCGGCAACGCGTGCCATGCCAATCCCATACCTATAATCATTCCGTGTCACCGCGTACTGGCCGCGCACGGCCTGGGCGGCTATTCCGGGGCGACGCAGGGTTCCTCGCTCGGCATCAAACGCCGGCTGCTGGAGCATGAGTCGCGTGCCTGACGCCGTCGCGCACGGTGGCGGCATCAGTGAAGCGGACGCGCGGCTTATTAACACGGTGATAGACGCACTGTGGCTGGAACGCGGACTCAGTGAACATACCCGCAGCGCCTACCGCACTGATCTGCTCACTCTGGCGGGGTGGTTAAACAGCCGCGACAAAGATCTACTCCATGTGCAGCGCGCGGATGTGCTGGAGTATCTCGCCACACGCAGCGATTTCAGTCCCCATTCAACCGCACGCCTGCTGTCCGCGCTGCGCCGCTTTTACCAATATCTCACACGCGAGGGCAGGATAACGGAAGACCCCAGCGCGCGCATCGCCGCGCCCAAGCTGGGCCGCCCGCTGCCGAAACTGCTTACCGAAGAAGAGGTCGAGTCTTTGCTGGAGGCGCCGGTTACAGAAGATCCGCTGGGCCTGCGCGACCGGGCCATGCTGGAGTTGCTGTATGCCTGCGGCCTGCGGGTCACGGAACTGGTCTCGCTCACATTCAGCCAGGTCAACCTGCGCCAGGGTGTGGTCCGCATTACAGGTAAAGGGAACAAAGAGCGCCTGGTGCCGTTCGGCGAAGAGGCCGCGACGTGGCTGGAGCGCTACATGCAGACAGCGCGCCCGGAACTTGCGCGCGGGCACACCAGCTCGATGCTGTTCCCGGGTCGGCAGGGCGGGGTGCTATCGCGCCAGGCCTTCTGGTATCGCATCCGTTATCATGCGCAGCGGGCGGGAATCACCAAACACCTCTCGCCACACACCCTGCGGCACGCCTTTGCGACCCACCTGCTCAACCACGGCGCCGACCTGCGCGTAGTGCAACTACTACTCGGACACAGTGACTTATCCACCACGCAAATTTATACTCATATCGCACGAGAGCGCTTGAAAGATTTACACGCTCACCACCACCCTCGCGGGTGATACAGGCCCAAGCCTATGCCCTCCTTCGACATCGTCTCTGAAATCAATATGCACGAACTCACCAACGCGGTGGATCAGACCAGTCGCGAGATCTCGACACGCTTTGATTTCAAAGGCACCGGCGCCAAGATCGAGCAGGCCAAAAATGTACTCACCCTGCATGCAGATAATGAATTTCAAATTAAACAGATTATGGACATTTTGCGCGGAAAACTGGTCAAACGTAGCATAGATCTGGAATGCCTGGAGGAAGGCAAGATCGAAAGCAGCGGTTCCAAGGCGTTGCAAAAGAATACCCTCCGGGAGGGCATTGATGCCGAGACGGCCAGGAAGGTCAGCCGGATAATCAAGGACAGTAAGCTCAAGGTGCAGACCGCAATCCAGGGCGAACAAGTCCGCGTCACAGGCAAAAAACGCGATGATTTGCAAGACGTCATCACGCTGTTGCGCAACGCCAAGGTTGGACTTCCGCTACAATACATTAACTTTCGTGATTAAAGACGCGCAACGTGGAGATTTTATGAGTAATTTACGGTTCATGGTGTTGGCCGCGTTGCTGAGCTTACCTGTTTCAGCGGTTGCCGAAGACAATGTTGACATCAACAAACGGCTCGCCGAACTGCTGCCAGACCGAAAGCCGGATAGTATCGGTTTATCTCCCATCCCCGGTTATTTTGAAGTGACCTACGGCACGATGGTTTTCTATATCTCGAAGGATGGCCGCTACATGTTGCAGGGAGATATAGTAGACCTGAGCGCGGAAAAAAACCTCACCGAGGACAAGCGCGGCCAGACGCGGCTCAAGCTTTTAAGCACAGTGCCGGCAGAAGGCGCGATTATATTCGAGCCCAAACAGGTTAAGCACACCATCACCGTGTTCACCGATATTGACTGCGGCTATTGCAGGAAGATGCACAGCGAGATCGCCCAATACAACCAACTCGGCATCAAAGTGCGTTACTTGGCTTTCCCGCGCACCGGGATAGATTCGCCTTCTTATGACAAGGCCGTCTCGGTGTGGTGCGCCAAGGACCGCAATCAGGCCATGACCGACGCCAAGGCAGAAAGGCCTGTCGAGACTAAGACCTGTCCGAATCCCGTTAAGCAGGAGCTTGAGTTAGGGAAGCAGGTCGGAGTGACCGGCACACCGACGCTGGTGCTGGAAGACGGTAGTCTACTGCCCGGTTACGTCCCGCCCGACAGGCTACTTCAGCTCCTTGACGAACACGGTGGCAAAAGCTAAGAAACAGGCGCCTGCCCGTCGCGGAGCGACTCTGCCTAATCACCACCTGCCGTGTAATCCCAGCACGCACGACTAGAATCTCTTTTATGAAACCCGTCATCGCCTTGGTCGGCCGGCCTAATGTCGGCAAGTCCACCCTGTTTAATCGCCTCACGCGCTCACGCGAGGCGCTGGTGGCTGATTTTTCCGGTCTCACGCGGGATCGTCAGTACGGCAGCGCCGAAATCGAAGGCCGCTCCTGTCTGGTGATAGACACGGGCGGTTTGGGCGAAACAAAAGACGGGCTGGAGGCATTGGTTATTCAGCAATCATTGCTTGCGGTGCGCGAGGCCGACGCTACGCTGTTCCTGGTGGATGGCCGCGCCGGCATGACGGCGGAAGATGAGTCATTGGCTGTGAAGTTGCGCCGCTTGGGCCGACCTATTTTTCTGGTTGTGAATAAAACCGAAGGGCTTAACACTGCTCTGGCAGCAGCGGAATTCCACCGCCTGGGCTTGGGTGATCCCCACGCCATATCCGCCGCGCACGGCGAAGGGGTGACGGAACTCATGAATGCGGTGCTGGCTACACCCAGCCTGCCGCAGCCTGATGAAGTCGTAGAAGAAGCGCCACCGGGGGTCAAGGTCGCGGTCGTCGGGCGTCCCAATGTGGGCAAGTCCACACTGATCAATCAAATGCTGGGCGAAGAACGCGTACTGGCCTTCGATCTGCCGGGCACCACCCGCGACAGCATTTATGTTCCCTTTGAGCGTAAGGGCAAACACTACACGCTGATTGATACCGCTGGCGTGAGGCGGCGCGGCAAGGTCATCGAAACGGTGGAAAAATTCAGCGTGATTAAAACGCTGCAGGCGGTTGCGGATGCGCACGTGGTGATTCTGGTGCTCGACGCCCAGCAAGGCATTACCGATCAAGACGCAAGTTTGCTGGGCTTTGTGTGGGAAGAGGGCAGGGCGCTGGTGCTCGCTGTTAATAAATGGGATGGGTTGGACCTCGAACAGCGCAGTCGTGTGAAGCAGGAACTGGATCGCAAGCTGTCGTTCCTGGATTTTGCCAAGATCCATTTTATTTCCGCGTTGCGCGGCACGGGGGTGGCCAATCTGTTCGGCTCGGTGGACAGGGCCTATGCTTCGGCCAGCAAAAAACTTTCTACCCCGCAACTCTCGCGTATTTTGGAAAAGGTGGTGGCCGACCATCCGCCGCCGCTGGTGAGGGGCCGACGCATCAAGCTGCGTTACGCGCACCAGGGGGGGCACAATCCGCCGCTGGTGGTCATCCACGGCAATCAAACAGAAGATGTGCCGGATTCCTACCGGCGCTATCTCGCCAACAGTTTGCGTGATGCGCTTGGTTTGGAAGGCACGCCGGTGAGGGTGGAATTCAAGTCCAGCGAGAATCCGTATAAGGGACGCAAGAATGTTCTCACGGAACGTCAGCGTGCGAAACGCAAACGTATTAGGGGCTAGGGGTTAACTACAGGGGCTAGGGTCTAGGGGCTAGGGAAAAACTGACTACCCCTAATACCTAATCCCTAGCCCCTAGTCCCTAGTCCCTGCTTCTAAGGTTCTTCTTCAAAGAATTCATCCGCCGGCGCGCCGCCGTTGTCTCTAATCAGATTCTCGCGCCGCTGACGATAGGCCTCGCGGGCAAAGCCGTAGGGATCGAACGCCGCAGCTTCTTCGAAGACCCGGCTCGCGCTCAGCAGACGTGAGCGCGCATCTATCGCTTTGCCACCGCGCGCGACGTTGCGCTGACTCATGTCGCCGTGGTAATTCAATATGTCCATCTGGTAATCGGCCACCCGCCCTACCGTGTCGCGCACGTTGCTTGGCCCAAGCAACGGCAGCACGATATAGACGCCCTCGCCAAAACCCCATACCCCTAAGGTCTGTCCGAAGTCCTCGTTATGCGCCGGCATGCCGGCGGGTGTGGCGACATCCAGGAAACCCAGCAGACCGAATGTGGAGTTCGCTATGAAGCGACTCGTGTCGTCCAGACCCTGGGTAACTTTTCCTTGCAACATGTCATTCACGATCACAATGGGATAAGCGAGATTACCGAAGAAATTCGCCACACCCGTTCTGATGAATTCAGGAACGGCGTCACGGTATCCGGTGGCAAGCGGTTTGATGACCGCCTTGTCTACGTTTTCATTGAAGCCGTAAATCGCCCGGTTGATGCCCTCCAAGGGATCGCGGTCTTCCTCGCTGCTTTGCAGCGTCGCGCAGCCCGACAGCAGTCCGAGCGTGATGGCCAGTACGCCGTGCAGGACGCGGTATGATGAGTCATTGTAAATCATGAATTTCGTGTGTTTTATTATCTATAAGCTTGATTATTATTACACAAACCAGACGCAAACAACATGCCAGAATGACGGTGTGGGCTATTGGCCAGAGACTTCGCCGCCTTGCAGGAATAAGGCGGGATTTACTGATACCTGGTTCAGGATCACGCCCCAATGCAAATGGGGTCCGGTGGCGCGGCCGGTCATGCCTACCTTGCCGATGCGGTCGCCGCGTTCCAGGGTTTTGCCAGGCTGGACCTGAATCTGGTCGAGATGGCTGTACAGTGTAATCAGGCCTTGACCGTGGTCCACAAAAACGCTGTTGCCGGTAAAAAAGTAATCACCGGTCATGATGACCGTCCCCGGCGCCGGGGAGACTACCGGGGTACCGCTGTCGGCTGAGATGTCCATGCCGCTATGCGGTTTGCGCGCCTGACCGTTGAAAATACGCCGCATGCCGAAACTGTTGCCGGGCCGGCCGGTCACCACCGGGAGCGTGAAGCCGGCCGGGATCTCGCTGGCGTCACTCCAGGTGGCCAGCGCTGCGGCGATCTTTTTGCTTTCCTGCTCGATGCGCGCCAGATCTTCTTGGCTGGGTTCTACTTTGCGTTGGTCCGTTATGGTGAGACGCTGGGTCGCGTATTGTTTATCTTTAACGATAAAGGAGGTTTTGCGGTTTTTTTTGGCCGTTGTGACCTCCAGGTGATGGATGCCAGGCTGTGCCGCCAACGGGATGCCAACGACCGCCTGCCAGCGCCCCTCGCTACCTAGCACCATGACCCGTTTCTGCCCGTAGCGAACGAGGGGAGGGGTCTGACTTTTGGTCACAAGGGGTATAACCGCCACCCCACCCGGCACAGGGCTGATTTCCGGCAGCATATCCGCATGGCATACTACTGTATAAAATGCAGATAAAACAATAGATAATAGTCTAATCTTCATGTATGTTATCAACATTGCACAGCAGACTTCCCTGCGCCAATCTTGCTTCAACGCGATCGCCGACAGCGACATCACGGGGTTTTCGCACCACCCGGCCATCGGGCAGACGTTTGATAATGGCATAGCCGCGGCCGAGGGTGGCTAGAGGACTTACCGCATCCAGGGCGCGCGTGACGGAGGTCAGTTGCCGGCGCCAGCGTTCCCCAAGGAAGCTCTGGCCGGAGCGCAAACGTTGGCTCCGGTGATCGCAGGCAAGATCAGCCGGGATGAGACGCAG
>CAYUAZ010000136.1:0-6256 GCA_964442865.1 uncultured Gammaproteobacteria bacterium | reverse complement strand
CGGGCTGTTTTGCAGCAGCGATGCACCTAAAAACAGCCCGCCCAGCATCAGCCAGTTAAGCCATTTTTTCTTGCCGACGGAAACGTGCATCGCCTCGCCGGTGAGGCTCACCTCGGCGCGTTTGCCCAAAAATTTCTGGGTCATGCGGTTGGCCCACTCGGAGAAGGTGTTTTGCGGGCACGCCCAGCCGCAGAAGGCCGTCCCCAGCGTGGAATAGGTCATCACCAGCAGGCTCGAAACCGCCAGCCAAAAACCGACCACGATGAAAAAATCAGAAAACCAGATCTGCCGGTCCAGCACCACAAAGGCCCCGGCGGCGGGGTCTATGCGAAACAGGCCGGTGACCGGGATCAATACGGCGGCCAGCAGCGCGCCCCACTGCACGGCGCGCCGGTAGCGGTGCAAACGCACGCCGTCCGAGACAGGCCGGGCCGTCTCGACCGTCACCTTGATGCGGTTTAATGCCTGATTGGCGCTGACACTCATAGCTGAGCTATTTTAACACAATGATTCATGTGCGAATTTGTCGCACCGTAGGGCCGAATTCATTCGGCCTTCGGAAAGGCCTCGCACTGTTGGACACGCCGCAACGCGTAGAGTGCTATCTCGCTTCACGGGTTTCGCTATCCAGAGGACTGGCTGCAATGAGCTGAGAACGGTAGCGCTCCGTCTCGGCCACATTACCCGCCTCCCGTTCCAGCCGCCACAAGGCGCGTAGCGTCTCGACATGATCGGGACGTAGCTTGAGTATCGTCTGTAATGCGGCACGCCGGTCTCTGCCCTTGGCCACGGCCTGCGGCAGTGAGGCATACATCGCATCGGCCAGCGCAAAGGTAACCCAGCGGTCACGGGGATTGGCCTCATAGGCCAGACGCAACAGCCGCGCGCCCTCGTCACTGCCGCGTAAGCTGGCAAGCCAGCCGCGCGTGGCCAGCTCATTTCCCGCATAGCTGCGCTCGAACTCGGCCCTATCCGACAGCGTGATATGCAGCTCACTCGCAGCCTGCTCCAGGGTTGGGCGTTGTCGTAACAACTCCTCGATAATGTTTGCAAGATCCATTGCCCCGCTGTAACGGGCACGCGGCAGGCTATACTCGATGCGCGGCGCCCACTCGTCTTGCAGCGGGCCGGTTGCGGTGTTTATGCGCCCCCAGTAACGGCCCAGCCAGGTCCACGCGCCTTCACCGCCGGTCACCTGCGACTGTATTTCGGGATTCATACGGCCGAGATTGGCGAGCACGGCCGGGGCGCCGGCTATCGTGCCCGCTGCGCCCACCAGCGCCAGGCGAAATCCGTCCATGAAGATCACGGCGTGCGGATACACGTGCGCGAAGCTGCGTAGCACCACGGCAAGCGACTCGGCGTCGAATTGATTCAGCGCAATCCATTGCACAAACAGACCGCCTTCATTGAGACGCGCCTTGGCGCGGGCGAACTGCTGTACCGAGAGCAGCGCGCTGTGACCGGCCAGATCGGGATGAAACAAGTCGCCGATGATAACGTCGTAATGTTCGCTGCCGGCGCGCAAAAAACGCCGCGCATCATCGCGCACGATGCGGGTGGTTGCAGCAACGCCTTGATTGAGCGGCGCAAACCGGGGCATGGCCTCTATCACCCCCTGCGACAATTCCACCGCCGTGCGTTGCAGATCCGGAAACGGCAGCGAACCGGCCGCCGAGATGCCCGTGCCCAAACCGAGAAACAACACGCTGCGCGGCGCGGGGTGCAGCAACAGCGGCAGCCGCGCCTGGTTTTGTTGCACGATCACGGCGGCCTGATCGGTCGCCGCATCCATGCGCTGCATGTCGGTCAGCAACACGCGCTGACCATCGGCGCGCTGCACGACCTGAGTGATGGAGAGCGCATCCTCGTGACGATACACGTCATGACTGCCCGCTTGCGCCTTGGGCAGCAGTATTGCGATCTGCGGCAACTCGCGCACCGGCCAGCCCACTACTACGAGAATGAAAAATCCCGTTGTGGCTACCCCCGTTTTTAGAGCAGAACCGCTCACCCACACCAGGCCACACACCAGCAGCACTGCGGCGGCGATGAGCAGCGTGGCGGGCGCGCCGAACGCCGGGATCAACACCCCGCCCGCGAGCAGCACGCCCAACGCCCCGCCCAGCGCGTTGACGCCATACAACCACGCGCCGTTTTGCCCTACCCATGATCCTGCGACCGAAGGGCGCTCTGACTCCCCTTCTCCCGCTGGGGAGAGCGAAGCGAGGGGGGCGCAGCCGTGGCCCGAAGGGCCGGATGAGGGAGCGAGCGCGCTGATGAGCGGCAGCCAGGCGCCCAGCGCAAGCGTTACCGGCAGGGTGAGCGCGGTCAGCGCGAGTCCTTGGAGCATGAGCGCCTCGAGCAGCGAATCGAACCGCCCCTGCTCCGCCCAGGCCGAGATGATGGGCACTCCCCACAAACTGGTAACGGAAAACAGCACGGCGATGACCGGCAGGGCGCTCAACCATAACCTGTCTTTCATATATCTTGCGAGCACGCTGCCCAAGCCTATGCCGAGTAAAAATATCGCAAGAATCAGCGCCATGACATACTCGGTGCGTAACAGGATCATGCCGAACAGGCGTATCCAGGCGATCTCCAGCATCAAGGCCGCGACGCCCACGCCCGCATACGCCAGCAGGATCGAGTACTGCGGCCGGGTCTCAGCCGCTGCGATCTCAGGCTCGCTTTTAGCCCGCGCAACACGACTGATGACCCACGCGCAGAGCGCAACCAACAATCCGACCACCGCGATGCTATTGATTGCTTGCAGCCAACCCCAGGCGGGTAGCAACCACAACGGCAGCAGGGCGCCGGCGACGCCACCGCAGGTATTCGCCCCATAGATCTCGGCGAGCGTGAACCGAGTGGGCCTTAGCACCTGCAGGATCAGCGGAAAGGCGATGCCCATCGCCAAGGCGGGCAGCAGCAACACCGCTAGCGTCACGGCGCCTTGCAGCAGGTACCAGCCATTTAAGCCGGCCTGCAAGGCAAGATCGCCGGTCATGGCGTCGAGCGCTGAGAGAGACTGCGGCATGAGCAACGCGTACACCGCTATGCCCGCTTCCAACGCCGCGAACAGCGCGAGCGGATTGCGTATTCTGACAGACAGGCGCGCCCCGACGACGCTGCCAAGGCCCAGACCCAGCATAAACGCCGTGACGGTCACCATCACGCCGAAGATGCTGACCCCGAATTGCACCGCCAGCATCCGCGCCCACAACACCTGGTAGGCGATACCGGTCATGCCGGAGAGGGTGTACAGGATCAGTAAGGCCCAAGGCCAGACGCTGGGGGCAGGCATTTATCAGGTCGAACTGCGGGGGGCGTGCGAATTTGTCGCAGCTACGACGGATAAAACCACACGATCGCCACCACTGCATGCACAATCGCAAGCGTTGCGCTGAAACCTGCGAACAGCATGTGCTGGACAAACACCTGCTTGCCGTACACCGCCATGGCGATGCCCAACCCTACAGTGGTGAGGATACTGACCAGCAACGTTATCCCCATCAGGAACAGTATCTGATGCTTGGCGCGCGCCTCTGCCTGCCGCTCTTTCAGGATGGCTACTTGGGTGCGCTCGTCCTGCTTCACAAATTCCTGAATCACCGCCTCATTGCTTTGCTCTGCAGACCATGCCGGATCGAGCGGGAGCAGCGGAACTAGCAGCGCCGCAAGCAACGGCAACGACCAAATGCTCTTCATACGCCCAGGGCACTCCTCATGGGGTCACTCGTCACGTTCGGACTCCGCACTAGAGGCGCGCTTCGCATGGCGCCAGTACAGCCATGCGGCAAGGCCGATGGGCGCAAGCACGCCGGGCGCCAAAAACAGGAAGATGTACCACAAGGTATCAATCGTAACGTGCAGATAGCGGTAACTATCGAGGGCATAGGCCGCCCCCGGCGCGAGTAGGCCGCAGTACAAGGCAAATTTTTTCATCTATCCTGCCTAAGGCACGCTCTGCGCGCAACGAAAACCATAAAAATCCGAGGCATAATTGGGCAATGAGTAGTTGCGATGATAGGCCGCCGTGGAAAACGGATCGCTCTTCCACGAGCCGCCGCGCATCGTCTTGTAGCGCTCATCCGTCACCACCAGGTCCACTACTTTAAGGCTGCGGTCTTCCGCCGAGGTCGCCTTGCCGCGCTTGGCCTTGAACAAATCCCCCGGCGCAACGCTGCCGGGATACGGCGCAAAATCGTCCGCCGTCCACTCGCTGACGTTGCCTGCCAGATCCATCACCCCAAACGGACTCGCGCCGCGCGGATAGCTCGCAACCGGCGTGGTCGCTCCCACATTGTAGTAGGTATTAAGCCGAGTCCCATCCAGCTCGTTGCCCCATGGCCAACGCCGTCCGTCTGTTCCGCGTGCGGCCTTTTCCCACTCCGCCTCGCTGGGCAGACGTTTACCCGCCCACTGCGCATATTTTTTTGCGTCATGCCACGACACCATCGTCACCGGGTGTAACTCCTTCCCCTTGGGAATCATCCCGGCCGTCCAGTTTTCCGGAGGGCGATGCCCGGTCATCACCACAAAGCGGGCATATTGCGCATTGGTCACCGGATACTTGTCTATGCGATAGGCAGGCAGCGTGACGCTGTGCTGCGGCCGGTTTTGCTCGTCGGTGCGCTGGTTGCCGGTGCCCATGAGGAACGGCCCCGCCGGGATCAGCAGCGTCGTATCCACCTCAGCCCACTGCTGCGGAGTGAGCAACTGCTCGACCTGTTCCGGCGTGTACAGCGCGACCGCTATTCTCGCCTCACCGCTGCGCCGCATGGCGTCTTCGCCCGCCGCACGAATGCGCGAGCCCACTTGCTTCAGATCATACGTCGCCTTGCCGCGCATCTCGGCCATGCGGTTGGCGCCGAGCTGTATTACATGAATACTGCCGCCTATCATCGCCAATGCTACGCAAGTCACCAGGGTGGCGATCAGATAACGCTTGCGCTTCGCGCGCTCCGCCGCTGTCAGTGCGGGTCTGCCGGGTAATGTCGTACTCATAATGCCAAGCCAATCAAGGCGGATACGGCTTGCCGGTCAGCTTCTCATACTCGGCCTTACGGGTCTCCATCAGATACCAGTCCTGCACCTTCAGGCTCGCCATATAGGCGGCGAGCGTACGCCTGTCCTGTTCGGGTAGCTGCGCGTAGGAGGGCATACGGAATTGTTTTTTGAGGCGAGTGGGTAAAATCGTCTGCGGGTCGGGCGCCGAGAAATAGGTGTAAAACCATGTCTCGTCGCGCAGCGAGCCTATACCATCCAACGCTGGCGCGGGCACCGACTCGAACATATTGCGCACCGTCCAGAGCGTATGGCACTGCTTGCAGTCCAGGCTGCGGTATAAATCAGAGCCTGCGCGCGCCAGCTCGGGGGTGGCGGTGCTGTAAAACGGAATGCCGGGGTCTTGGTCCCTGGGCTGCCCCACTTGCCAGAAACTCTTACCTACTGCATACGCGGCGAGCGCGACGATGATCCCCAGCACCCACTTCTCACCTGTGCGCATTGCCCGCCAGCGCCCGCTAATGATGGCCGCTTAACTCCTCGCGCCGCTTGATCTGCTGTGCAATCACCTCGCGGCTCTTGGCGTACTCCTCCGGGTCCATTCTGTCCTGGTCATCCTCCGTAAACATCACGTACTTGATGTCCTCATCGAACTGCTCGTTACGCATCGCCCAGCGTATCCCGAACACCACGGCGATCAGTATCAACCCACCGACCACCAGCCACAAGTAAATCGTCCAGCCGTCAACCAAAAAATCCGTATTCATAGTTACATCCTCCTGTCATGAAGCCATCCCTGGCGTTACCTCAAGCTCTTCTATAGGCACCGGCCTGACATCCCTGCCAGGCGCTCGCCGCTTCGCGGCTCACCCTAAAACAGGTAACCACCCAACAACTGCAACGAACCCATGATGACCGCGACAATAATGCCCAGAAATATCCAGGCAAACAACCACTTTTCGCCGGTCTTCAAGCCTTTGACATTTTTCCCCGCCATAAATCCAATCATGATGGTGGAAAAAAATACGATCGCCAGCAGCATGAAGAAAAACACCCCGATGCTGAACTCCTGACTGTAAACGCCCTCCACCCCGCTGTCCACGGCGAGCGGATTTTGCGTCTCTACAACCCTAATCTGATTTAACGGCATGAAGCTGAACTCGCTTTCAATGAATCTAAACCCCTAAAATGACAATGCCGCTACTAGAGCGGCATCGTTGTTCTTGATTTGCAGCAGGTGTTATTT
>CAYUAZ010000135.1:0-6337 GCA_964442865.1 uncultured Gammaproteobacteria bacterium | reverse complement strand
CGATTTTTGTCACTTGGTTTGGGAATAAGATAGGTTGAGCCAAATCGGCATCCACCTCGACAGGTTCACGCAAGACATTGTGTTGTGATGCGGTGACCTCAGTTACTCTCTTGCCTGATTCAATTACCTGTGCGTCTAGTTCACCCGGAGGCGATAAGGCCTGCTGGATGAGACCGTACCAGCCGAGATCGCTGCCTTTGTTCGGCGCGCAGCCGGAGATGAACAAGAGCTGCTGGGCGCGGGTGAGGGCGACATAGAGCAGATTGGCGTCTTCGCGACGTTCCGCCGATTTATGCCGTTCGAGTAATGTCATGCTCAGCGTATCGAGATCCTCTTTTTTGCCGCTGAGCAGAAAATGCGTGGGGCGCGGCGCCGCGGAGGGCCACTCGATCAATACCTGATAAGGCCGCGTGGACGGCGGCGCACGACCGGCGTCGGCGAGAAATACCACCGGCGATTCCAGCCCCTTGGCCGCGTGTATGGTCATGATCCGCACGCACGCAGTGGTGCCGGGCGCTGTGGCGTCATCGGGCGCTTCTCTATCGGCCTGCGCCATCGCGCGAAGCTGGGCGCGAAACTGCGGCAGACTGGGATAGCGTCCGCTGTCGAGTTCCAGCGCGAGTTCGATAAATCGGGTGAGATTGCCCCGCACCCGCGCCGCGAGATGAGCGGGGAAGGCCGCTTCGAAGCGCGCCATCACGTTGCCTTCACAATAGATGCGATCCAGCAGGTCGTGCACGGGTAGCCGGCCTGCTAGTGCGCGCCATAGTGTGAGGCTATGGTGCGCACGATAAAGCGGCGTGTCTGGGTTCAATTCCGGAGCGAACAGCTTGAGCCTCTCATCCCAGGGCATCTCATCGGGGGAGTGTTCCGCGAGCCGCATGAGATCGGCGTCGCTGCACGCAAATAGCGGAGAGCGCAACACCTGCGCCAAGGCCAGATTGTCATAGGGGGTTATCAAGGTGTCGAGCAGGGCGAGCATGTCCTGCACCTCCAGACTTTCGAGCAGCGTGCCGCGTGCCGCGCCCAGGTACGGAATGCCGGCTTCGCGCAGCGCAGCTTCGTAACTCTGGGCATGGGTGCGATTACGCAGCAGAATAATAATATCCGCCGGTGTGACAGGCCGCGCGTCTCCCCGCGGGCCGATCAGGGTGCGCGTGGCTATGAGTGTTTGAATACATCGTGCGATGAGGCGGCCTTCCTCCAGGTGACGGATGTCTTCTTCGAGTACGCGCGGCTCTAGTAAAGGATTACGTAATGCATCCCGTACAGTAGTATCCGGCGCAGTCGTCGCTCCCGGCGTCCTGCCTCCCGCGACATTAGTACTTCCGTGTACGTCATCGGAAATCGTAATCAACGGCAGCAGTTCGACACGTCCCCACAAATCACCACGATGAGTGATGTGTGTCTCAAACTCGCTAAATGTCTCCGCCAGTGCCGGTAGACTGAAGAGCCGGTTCACGCATTCGATGATGGCCGTGGCCGAACGCCACGAGGCATGCAGCGGGAAACTTTCGGACTGTAAATTCTTTTCCAGCCAGGACTGGGCCGCAGTGAACAGGTGAGGGTCGGCGCGGCGGAAACGGTAAATGGATTGTTTGTGGTCGCCTACCAAAAATACACTGCGCTCCCGCGATGGCCCGGCTGCAAGCTCCTCTAACAAAGGCAGAATCAAATGCCATTGCGTGGGGTTGGTGTCTTGAAATTCGTCAATCAGTAAATGGTCTATGCGCTGATCCAGTTTATACTGCACCCACAGGGCATGATCGGAGCGGTTTAACAGGCGATACGCCTGCCACTCCAGATCGCTGAAGTCGAGCAGACCCTGTTCCGCCTTGAGGCGCTGGTAGTGATCGAGATAACGACTCCCGGCCGTGAACCAGGCCCGGGATACGTCAAGAGTCGTGTGCTTGGCGAACCACGCCAGCCGTTCACACACATACTCAAAGATAAATGCGAAACGCTGCGCGGCGGTTGCGCCCAGTAGCGTTGCCTGTGCCTTGGTGAGGAGGCGTTTGCGCGGTGTGCCTTCCTGAGTGAGAAACACCTCACGGATCATGCGGATATGCAGTTCATTGTGCTTAGTGCTATTCAGACAGTCTTGCAGTAGCTGAAGGTGATGCGGGTTGCCTGAAAACCTCACCAGCGATTCAACAAACTCATGCAGTTGCAGCAGCGTCTCAGCGGAAAAGAATTCACTCACCGGATCGAGGTTGGGATCAATCTCCAACTGTGTTGCGAGGTTCTTGATGGCAAAGCGGACAGGATCGGACTGGCCTTCGCTATAGGCCCACCAGTCGCTGCGGTGTTCGAGAAAGCTCGTCAGCGCTGTCTCGGCGCCATGGAGTCCGCCGCACAGATCGAAGAGGGTCAGCATCGCCCCGGCGAGCGCGCCGTCCGGGGTCTCCGTCGCCTCGCGCAACAAGGCCTGCCAGGCTGTTCGCTGCCAGTGCGCCGTCTGCTCGGCCAATTCAAATCCGGGTGAGACGCCCGCCTCTAACGGGAAACGTTGCAGTAACTCCTGGCAAAAGGCGTGGAAGGTGGAGATCTTGAGCGGTTGTTCAGAACGCAACAAGGTTTCGTATAAGCCGCGCGCCTGTGCGCAATTTTCTTCATCGGACTCCACACCCATGCTCTGCAATGCAGTTATCAACTCCGTATCGGAACAGCGGGCGAGCTCAAACAAGCGGTTGTTTAATCGCGTCTGCATCTCCGCTGCGGCCTTGCGAGTGAAGGTGATGGCGAGTATGGCATCGGGACGCACGCCGGCCAGCAGCAGGCGGATCAGACGAGTGACCAGCAGCCAGGTCTTGCCGGCGCCCGCCGAGGCCGTCACGGTGGCATGGCGCTCCGGCGCACTGGCGGCGTGTATTGGGTTAGTCATGCTGTGATTCTGCGACAGGCCAGGCCTGGCGGCGACACAGGCCCTGCATCTCGCAACGCTCGCAGGTTTTTGGATCGCCCCAGGCTGGCGCGCCGGATCCTTCACGCAATGCCAGCATGACGGCGTCGAGCCGCTGCGCCGTCAGTGTGCTCAGCCGGGTCAATTCTTCCCCTTCCAGCCGTGCGTCCGGTTTGACCTGCTCTCTATCGAGCAGCAAATACTCGACGCGTGCTATATTTTCGTTATAGAACTGCTCGGCCAGCAGCGCATAAAAGACCAACTGCGTGGCCTCGCCGCTGCCCACGTCCGCCTGTTTATCGCCCTGGCCGGTTTTGTAATCCAGGATGCGTAGCCCGTTGCGGCCCCGGTCTATGCGATCCAGCCGCCCGGTTAACGTGAGGCCGTCCACCCGCGTGCTGCGCACGCTGACCTCGCAGGCGAGCGGTGATCCTTCTTGTGTGATCTGCCAATCAATATAATCAGGGATAATCGCCAGCCAGCGCGCCAGCCAGGCACGGTGCACAAAGTTTTTTTTCAAATCGGGAGCGAATACAGCTTGGCTGATTTCGGTGAGAGTGTGAATTGCCCGCGTGCGATTTTCGGTAGTGATCGCTTCCTGAAAAGACCCAGGTAAATTTTCAGCGCCGCAGTGAAAGGTTTGCAGGATGCGATGTACGCGCTCACCGAAGTCGCTTTTTTCGAGCAGTTCCTGTACCTCGTCGGGGACACGGAGTTGCAGGGCGTGTGCGGCGAAGAACTGGTATGGACAGTCAATCAGCCGCTGGTGAGCGCGGGCGGAGAGGGTGTCCGGCACTAGTGCCCGATCTATCGCGGGCTGCGGCCGGATGGTGCGGGCGGGCAGGGTGGATGGATCGGCATGGCTGATCTGGGCGCGCGGTTCGTTGACCAGCGCGGCGAGTGTCTGGTCGTCCAGCCGCTCGCCGTAGGCCAGCAGATGAAATGACTGCAAGGCCTCGACCCATGGACTGGGGAGGACGGGTTCGCCGTCTTGTTCGCGGCGCAGCGTGATCGTCACCTGTGACGTACAGGGAAGAACTAATGTCGCGGGAGGCAGGACGCCGGGAGCGACCGGGGCGCACTCCAGCAATCGCCGGAAATGGTAAAAGCGAGTGCAGAGCTCGTCATGGCGCGTGGCGAGTCCCAACTCGCGCCGTACCGCGCTGTTGAAAAAGGGCGATGGCGGGCCGCCGCCGGGCAGATGCTCGTGGTCGGCCCCGGCGATGATCAGCGCATCGAAGCGGCACAGCGCGGTCTGTTCCAGCGCCAGCAACTGCACCGGACTGCCGGTATTATTCGGAACAAAGTGCGCCGTCTCCAGGCTGCGCGCCAGCCAGGCCCGGAACTCCCGCCAGTTCATGCGCAGACTGCGTCCAGGGAGCGCCTGCTGCAACGCCTCTAACTCAGCCAGGATGCGTTGCCCGGCGTCGTCATGCGCCAGCGCCTGGGTTATCCCCAGTCGCTGCAAACTCTCTTGCAGGGCGTTGAGCAGAGTCTGGGGGTGATGTGTGTGACCCTTCAGCAGCGGCAGCAGCGGCTGGGAGGCGCGTTCGAGATCGGCGATGAGTTGGGTGGTCGCTACACGCCCCTGTGTGAGGTGCGTCAAGTGTTTACGGTATTGGTGCAGCCCGCGCGGGAGATTGGCCCGGCGGATGATGTCGCGCTCCAGCCGGTAGACGGTGTCGAGATGCTTGTCCCGATCACGGTCCGGAAAGACAAAGGACGATTTGAGCAGATCGAGCAGGGGGTCGTGGGCGAAATCCTGCTCCACCGTCTGCAGCCAACGCTCAATCGTGCTCGCGGCGCTGGTGGTGGACAGCGCCCAACCTGCCGTATCTTGAAGAGTGACGCCGGCGCGTTCCAATAAGGCCCGGATGCGGCGAGCGAGGCGTCTGTCCTCACAGACGATGCCGATGGCGCTGCGGCCCTCTATCAGCCAACGGCGCACCTGAATGTCCACCGCCCTGGCCTCTTCTTCGGCTCCGTTGGCCGCAAATACCGATAGTCGGCCGGTGGCGGGGCTGTTGGAGTGGCGTTCCGTGAACTCGCGTGCGCGAACCGCCAAGGCGGCGCCGCCGTGCGCATACACAGTGTTTACAAAATCCGTGAAATCATCGCGAAAGGCTATTACCGTAGAGTCGCACCGCATGTTTTTTTGCAGCCTGACCAGTGGCGCGTCGGGAGCGTATTCATCGCCACTCATTTCTTCAGGCGCATCCCCGTGCAGAATGAGACTCAGTTGCCCGCGTTCTTGCAAGGCCTTGCACCAGGCAAGTTCGGCGAGATATAACTCATGAAATCCCGCCAGATAAAAATGTAGATTGCCCGGAATGGAACGACCAGCGAGCCTGGACACATAGGCACTGTGCGCATCCGTCTTATGTTCGGCCTGGAGCTGATCGAGTAGCGCTTGCCAGAGGGTATACACGACGCGAGCCTCGTCGCCGAGCGCCGCGGCGGTGATCCCATCAGGCAAACCGTAAGCTTGCGCCAGTCGCGCCGTGAAGTGTTTTAGCGAGGGAGGAAGAACAGTTTGCCGCAGGGTCAGTTCGTCGAACAGCTTTAATAAGCTGTCAGCTATTCGCCATGGGTCCGCGCCGCCAAACAGATCAGGGTGCTCAGCCAGAGCCTCTACCAGAAGAAGTGCGCGCGCGGGCTCTGCAATCACCCGACTCATTATGGGAACATTACGTTCCATCCAGGCGCGCAGGGTAGTAATGTTTGGCCCCAGCAGGGCGTGATGCCCCTGCGCCTGGGCGCGCTCCAGGAGCAGCCTGCGCAGACGCGGCGCGGCGCTCAGCGCAGGGAGCAGAATGATGGAGTTTGTTAGATCAGGCAGAGACGCCTGTTGCACGATCTCATCGGCGAGGACGGCAAGCGGATCGTGCCCATAGGGGACAATGAGCACGGGGTGGTGTGTCAGCGCTCCAATAATTTGAGTTTATCCGTCACCCCATCCCATTCCTTGGCATCAGGCGGCGGTTCGCCCATTTCGGTGATTACAGGCCAAGCCTTGGCGAGTTCGGCGTTGAGCGCGGTGAAATGTTTTTGCCCCTCGGGCACGGCGTCCTCCGCGTGGATGGCGTTGGCCGGGCACTCCGGTTCGCACAAGGTGCAATCTATGCATTCGTCGGGATCTATGACCAAAAAGTTCGGTCCTTCATGGAAGCAATCCACGGGGCAGACCTCGACACAGTCCATGTATTTGCATTTGATACAGTTTTCGGTAACGACAAAGGTCATGTTCATCTCCCGCACAGGGCCGTGCGCTATCAAAATGCCCGGTTGCTCAATATAATGGCCTATGATGACGCCATCAGACCCTAATTATAGCAGGATGTTTCCGGTTGTTTCCAAACCGCTCCGTCCCTAGCTCCGCCATGGCATTGCACTACGACCTGCACAGCCATTCCACCGCCTCCGACGGTACCTTAA
>CAYUAZ010000134.1:0-6353 GCA_964442865.1 uncultured Gammaproteobacteria bacterium | reverse complement strand
GTTGCGCGTCTCGCCCGGCGTGCCGGGGCTGGATTGGCGCGGCGACCGGTTGGTGCTGCTCTTGAAGCGCGCGTTGCCCAAGCCATGAAAACCGCCGCGCGCGACCAGCAGGGTTTGGCCGGGGCTGCTCAAATCGCCCATCAACTCGCCGGTGTCGGCATCCATGACCAGGGTGCCGACCGGAACTTTGATCCAGACATCCTCGGCGCTCCTTCCGGTGCAATCGCTGCCCATACCTTTCTGGCCATTCTTGGCACGGAACTGCCGCTTATAGCGGAAGTCCACCAAGGTGTTCAGCTCCGCAGCCGCGATCAGGTGCACGCTGCCGCCATCACCGCCGTCACCGCCGTTGGGGCCTCCCAGGGGAATGAATTTCTCGCGGCGAAAGCTGACGCAGCCGGCCCCGCCGCTGCCTCCCTCTACCCGGATTAGGGCCTCATCAGTAAACTTCATAGTCTGCCACCGTCTGGGCTAATGGGATTCTGTCCGGCGCGCGCCCTGTAGAGAAAAAAAAAGCGGCCGAAGCCGCTTAATTTTACCTTATCTTTATAATGACTTCGTCATTATTACCGCTTCTTATGGCGGCATGGTCAGCAGTATCCCCGAATTACTTCTTGGCCTTCTTGGGGGCTGCCTTTTTCTTTGCTGCTGCCTTCTTCTTAGGTGCTGCCTTCTTTACAGCCTTTTTAGGGGCTGCTTTCTTCTTGGCTGCGGCCTTTTTAGGGGCTGCCTTCTTTTTTGCTGCTGCTTTCTTCATTACCATTTTTACGTTCTCCTTCTTAGTAGTTGTCTTCGTCTTTTTTACTGCCAGCTTCTTAGCTACTGCCTTCTTCTTTTTGGCCATCTTCTTGGCCCCCTTCTTGGACGTTGCCTTTTTTATTGCCTTCCTTGGAGCTACCTGCTTGGTTGCTACTTTCTTCCGTGGTGAAACTTTTGCGCCGGACTTCTTGGCGACCACCTTTTTCTTTGCCTTTGCCTTGTTAACGACAGCCTTTTTGACGACAGGCAGCTTTGCGGCCGCAGGCTGGATGCTGACCTTAACAACGGCGAGCTTAGGCACGGCCGGTTTGGGTGCGACCTGCATGGCAGGCTTCGCCACCACCAGCACAGGCGCCGGGGCCACCGCAGGCACGGGCTGCTTGCCCACTTCATCCGCCAATCTGGAAACCGCCCGGTTAATATCGGCAATTTCGCCCACACCTTGAATGGTGCGCAGTTTACCCTGCTTACGGTAATAGGCAAGCAGCGGGGTAGTTTGCGCCTCGTACACGCGCAGACGGCTGCCTATGGTTTCTTCGTTGTCGTCGGCCCGGTGGCGCAAGTTGCCGCCGCACTTGTCGCACTTGTCGTCCAGTCTGGAGGGGGAGGTATAAATATTGTAGGTCTGGCCGCAGGACTCGCAGGTGCGTCGGCCGGTGAGACGCTGCATCAGGATATCAACGTCAACCTCAATGAGCAGGGCCGCTTGCAGAGGCTGGCTCAGCCTTTCCAGCAGGCTGTCCAGCGCCTCGGCCTGCTGGATATTGCGCGGAAATCCATCGAGGATAAAGCCCTTGCGGGTGTCGGGCGCCGCCAGACGATCCTGTATCATACCCAGCACGATTTCGTCGGAGACCAACTGACCGGCATCCATGGTGACCTTGGCCAGCCGCCCCAGCGAGGTACCGGCGGCAACGGCGGCACGCAGCAAATCTCCGGTGGAGATTTGCGGAATCTTATATTTCTCGGCCAGCAACTTGGCCTGTGTACCCTTGCCCGATCCGGGCGCCCCTAGCAGAATTATTCTCATAAGGTCTTCCCCTTTCTTGCAGTGGTCATTTTTGATCTCAGTTCACCTTCTCCTACGGGTAGTCATGAGCAATTATTCACAGTCTTCATCCACAGCAGGCGCTAAGCTACTCTTAGATTCATATAGAAGTCAACGAACTCCGTGAAAAAATTTTCAATCTGGAGTATCCTTGGGCAAATTTATAAACCAGGTTTTTAACCGTATGCGCCCTGGGAAAGGAGTCAGAAGATTGAAAAATAACTCGCCGAACACAGAGCGTGTGCAACGCAAAGTGATCATCCGCTGTATGCCTGCTTACCCAAGCGCGAATATCCAAACAATTTTTTTAACCTTACGTTGAGAACCTCTATGCCAAAGAAGAATGCCTTCTATGCCCAATCCGGCGGCGTCACCGCCGTCATCAACGCCAGCGCCTGCGGAGTTATTGAGGCGGCGCGCAAGCACAAAGACAAGATCGGCAAGCTCTACGCCGGCCGCAACGGCATCATCGGCGCGCTCACCGAAGACTTGATAGACACCGGCAAGGAATCCGCCAAGGCTATCGCCGCGCTGCGCTACACGCCTTCCGGCGCGTTCGGCTCCTGCCGCTTCAAGCTCAAAGGGTTGGAGCAGAGCCGAGCAGAGTACGAGCGCCTGATCGAGGTGTTCAAGGCGCACAACATCGGCTATTTCTTTTATAACGGTGGCGGCGACTCCGCCGACACCTGCCTCAAGGTCTCCCAGCTTTCGGAAAAACTCGGCTATCCCCTGCAGGCCATCCACGTACCCAAGACCGTGGACAACGACCTGCCCATCACCGATACCTGCCCCGGCTTCGGCTCGGTGGCGAAATACATCGCGGTCTCCACGCGCGAGGCGAGCTTTGACGTGGCGAGCATGTGCAAGACCTCAACCAAGGTGTTCATCATCGAAGTCATGGGCCGCCACGCCGGCTGGATCGCCGCGGCGGGCGGGCTGGCCTCCAGCCCGGAGTGCGAAATTCCCATCGTCATCCTGTTCCCGGAAGTGAGCTTCGATAAGGCCAGGTTCCTCGCCAAAGTGGACGGGCTGGTGAAAAAATTCGGCTACTGCTCGGTAGTGGTGTCGGAAGGCGTGCACGGCGCGGACGGCAAGTTTCTCGCCGATCAGGGCCTGCGCGACGCCTTCGGCCATGCCCAGCTCGGCGGCGCCGCACCCGTGGTGGCGGGCATGATTAAAGAGGGCCTGGGGCTGAAATATCACTGGGCGGTGGCGGATTATTTGCAGCGCGCCGCGCGTCATATCGCTTCCAAGACCGACGTGGCCCAGGCTTACGCCATGGGCAAGGCGGCGGTAGAATTTGCCCTCAAGGGTCACAACGCGGTGATGCCTACCGTGGTGCGCGTTTCCAGTAAACCCTATAAATGGAAAGTCTGCATGGCGGAGTTGGCCAAGGTCGCCAACGTCGAGAAGATGATGCCCCAGGACTTTATCACGCCGGACGGCTTCGGCATCACGGCCAAGTGCCGCACCTACCTGGAGCCGCTGATCTCCGGCGAAGACTATCCGCCCTATAAAAATGGCCTGCCGCAGTATGTGCGGCTCAAGAACACGGCAGTACCCAAGAAACTCAAAACGGGTTTTGAAGTGAAGTAGGTGCGAATTTATTCGCACAGGGAAACAATAGCACAGCGACGACCGAATGAATTCGGCCCTACAACCTAAGGAGAAAACGTAATGTCAGCAGCACTCATCATCAGTCTTGCCTGCGCCATCGCCGCGATCGTCTACGGTGGGGTGTCCATGCGCTGGATACTTGCCAAGTCCGACGGCAACGACGCCATGCGTAAAATCGCCGCCGCGATTCAAGAAGGCGCCATGGCCTATCTGAATCGCCAATACAGCACCATCGCCCTGGTCGGCGTGGTGTTGTTCCTGGTCATCGGCTTTGTGCCCGCCCTGGGCTGGAAGACCGCCATAGGCTTTGCCCTCGGCGCGGTACTCTCCGGCTTGGCGGGTTACATCGGCATGATCATCTCGGTACGCGCCAACGTGCGCACCGCCGAAGCCGCACGCGATGGTATTAACGCCGCCCTGCAGGTCGCGTTCCGTGGCGGCGCCATCACCGGCATGTTGGTGGTGGGTCTGGGGCTGCTCGGCGTAGCCGGTTATTACGCAGTTGCCCCGCTGTTCGGCGCGACGCAGGAGGAGACGCTGCACGGCCTGGTCGGCTTCGCCTTCGGCGGCTCGCTGATCTCCATCTTCGCCCGTCTCGGCGGCGGCATCTTCACCAAGGGCGCGGACGTCGGCGCGGACCTGGTGGGCAAGGTCGAGGCCGGCATCCCGGAAGACGATGCGCGTAACCCGGCGGTGATCGCTGACAACGTGGGCGACAACGTGGGCGACTGCGCCGGTATGGCCGCCGACCTGTTTGAGACCTACGCGGTGACCATCATCGCCACCATGCTGCTGGGCAGTCTGGTGCTCGCTACGGCAGGCGCGAACGCCATACTCTATCCCTTGATGCTGGGCGCGGTGTCCATTATCGCCTCCATCGTCGGCACCTTCTTCGTCACCGCGCGCGAGGGCGGCAAGATCATGAACGCGCTGTATCGCGGCCTGATCGTCGCCGGGGGACTCTCCGCCATCGCGTTTTATTTCGTCACCGATTGGCTGATGGCGGATAACGGCAGCTACACCGTAATCAACCTCTACGGCGCCGCCCTCATCGGCCTAGTGGTCACCGCCGCGCTGGTGGTCATCACCGAGTACTACACCGCGACCGAATATGGCCCGGTAAAGTACGTCGCCGAGGCCTCCACCACCGGCCACGCCACCAACATCATCTCCGGCCTGGCCATTTCCATGAAATCCACCGCCCTGCCGGTGATTGTGATCTGCTTAGGCATTTTAAGTTCCTACCAACTCGCCGAGTTGTACGGCATCGCCGTTGCGGTGACCTCCATGCTGTCCATGGCGGGCATCATCGTGGCGCTCGACGCCTACGGCCCGATCACCGACAACGCGGGCGGCATCGCACAGATGGCGGGCCTGCCCAAAGAGGTGCGCGACGTCACCGATCCGCTCGACGCGGTGGGCGACACCACCAAAGCGGTCACCAAGGGCTACGCCATCGGCTCGGCCGGTCTCGCCGCACTGGTGCTGTTCGCCGACTACACCCATGCGCTCGAAAAGCACCTGGGCTCAGTGCAGGTATTTGACCTCTCCAACCACCTGGTCATCATCGGTCTGCTGATCGGCGGCATGATACCCTACCTGTTCGGCGCGCTCGCCATGCAGGCGGTAGGCCGTGCGGCCGCCTCGGTGGTGGTCGAGGTGCGGCGACAGTTCAAGGAGATCCCCGGCATCATGGCGGGCACTGCCAAGCCCGATTACTCGCGCGCGGTGGACTTGCTCACCAAAGCGGCTATTAAAGAGATGATCGTGCCCTCGCTACTGCCCGTGCTGGTCCCGGTGGTGGTCGGCGTTGGCTTTACTTGGCTGCTTGGCCCCGGTGCGGGCGCCCAGGTTTTGGGTGGCGTGCTGCTCGGCACCATCGTCACCGGTCTGTTCGTGGCCATCTCCATGACCACCGGCGGCGGCGCCTGGGACAACGCCAAGAAGTACATCGAAGACGGCCACCATGGCGGCAAGGGCAGCGAGGCGCACAAGGCCGCCGTGACCGGCGACACCGTGGGCGACCCCTACAAGGACACCGCCGGCCCGGCCGTCAACCCGCTGATCAAGATCATCAACATCGTGGCACTGCTGATCGTGCCGCTGCTGCCGCTGGCGGCCTGATCCCGTTCTCGACGGTTCAAAGGGCCCGCTTCGGCGGGCCTTTTTTCTGGGCCGCCCCCGCCAGCAGGCGGACCACCGCGCTGGCACTGGGGGTGAGGCGATCGAGCTGGGCCGCTTCGCCCCGCTCGATCGCTTGCAGCACCAGCTCCTGGATGCCCCCCACGGCCGCCACCGCCATGGTGGGCGTGAGCACCTCACGCTCGGCGTTGATGGTCTCGAGCATGAAGTCGGCCAGGTGCTGCATCACCTCGCGGCGCACCAGGGCACCGGCCAGCCCGAGATGGTGGATTTCCACGAACAGCATGCGGATCAGCTGCGGCCCGCTGGCCAGGTGCGCCAGGTACGCACCCAAGGCATGTTCGACCTGGTCCTGCCAGGGGCGTTCGGGCTGCACGGCCTCGCGCAGGGTGCGCAGCGCGGAGGCGCTGGCCGCCCGGTACAGCTCGAGAAAGCAGGCGTCCTTGTCCGCGAAATGCTCGTAGAACGTGCGTTTGGACACCCCCGCCTCGGCCACCACGGCCGCGATCGACGTGGCCGCCAGACCCTGGGTCGCGGCGACCGTGGCCATGGCCTGCAGCAGGCGACCACGGTGTTCGTTCGGCACGGTGGTGTCGGCGCTGCGGGTGTTTTTCGGCTTCATGGACGGGCATCTTAGGGCCTGCACCCCATTCGTCTCCGCTTGACAGGGCGAATCGAAACACGCACCATCGCGACTTGGTACGACACGGTACCAATCCGTTTTCAACCCGCACCCCACCATGACCGAACTCGTTGTCCGCCGCCTGCTGATCGATCTGGAACAACC
>CAYUAZ010000133.1:0-6369 GCA_964442865.1 uncultured Gammaproteobacteria bacterium | reverse complement strand
CGACGTCCTCCGCCGGTTTCCATCCGCCGTCCCCCCGCAACCCCAACGTGCCGGAGGCCGAGGGGGAAAGTTTCGGTATCACGGACGACGAAATACTTACGCTCAGCGACTACGCGCTCAAGATTGAAGATCACTACAGCCACAAGGCAGGCAAGGACCAGCCTATGGACATTGAGTGGGCCAAGGACGGCATCACCGGCGAGCTGTTTGTTGTACAGGCCAGGCCCGAAACCGTGCAGTCGCTGCGGCGCGGCGATGTCCTGGAAACCTATGTATTGGAAGAACAGGGCAAGTTGTTATTGCAAGGCAAGAGTGTGGGACAGAAGATCGGGGCGGGCGCGGCGCGCGTCATCACCAGTCTCGATCACCTCGCGGAGTTTCAAGCCGGCGAAGTGCTGGTCGCGGAGACGACCACACCCGATTGGGAGCCCGTGATGAAACGGGCATCCGCCGTCATCACCAGCCGCGGGGGCCGTACCTGTCACGCCGCGATCGTCGCGCGCGAACTCGGCATCCCCGCCGTGGTAGGCGCTGAAAACGCGACCCAGGCGCTAAACAGCGGCGAACCCATTACGGTGTCGTGCACAGACGGCGATGTTGGATATATTTATCAGGGCAATCTCAAATACCGTATCGAACGCACGGAGTTAACCGGCCTGGCACGCCCGCGTACCCGGATCATGATGAATCTCGCGGACCCCGGCCAGGCGTTCGCGCTCTCCTTTATTCCCAACGACGGCGTCGGCCTCGCGCGCATTGAGTTCATCATTAACAACAGCATAAAGATACATCCGATGGCGCTGCTACACCCGGAGCGCGTAACCGAACGCCGCGCCCGTAAAGAGATCGAACGCCTCACAGCCGCCTACGAGGACAAGACAGAATACTTCGTTGCAAGATTGGCCGAAGCGGTCGCCACGATCGCAGCGGCCTTTTATCCGAAGCCGGTCATCGTGCGCTTATCCGATTTCAAATCCAACGAATACGCGAGCTTGATCGGCGGCAAGGACTTCGAGCCTGCGGAAGAAAATCCCATGCTGGGATTTCGTGGCGCAGCGCGCTACACCCACCCAGCCTATGCGGAAGGGTTCGCGTTGGAGTGCCGCGCGCTCAAGCGGGTACGCGACGAGATGGGTCTTGTTAACGTCAAACTCATGATCCCCTTCTGCCGCAGAGTTGCAGAAGGCGAGCGCGTACTGGCCGAACTTGCCGGACACGGACTCAAGCGTGGTGAAAATGGGCTGGAGGTGTATGTGATGTGCGAGATACCGAATAATATCTTCCAGGTTGACGCCTTCGCTGCGCTGTTCGACGGTTTCTCCATCGGCTCCAACGATCTCACCCAACTCATACTAGGTGTAGACCGCGACTCCGCATTGGTCGCCTTCGATTTCGATGAACGCGACGAGGGTGTGTTGGAAGCGATGCGGCTTGCCGTAGAAGGCGCGCGCCGCAATAAACGTCACTCCGGCATCTGCGGCCAGGCGCCGTCGGATTATCCCGAAATCACGGAGTACCTGGTGCGCTTGGGTATTGATTCCATATCACTCAATCCCGACACGGTACTCAAGACCACGCTGCGCGTGCTGGAGTTGGAGCAGCAGCTTGGTACAAAATATACATAGCGACATAAATCTACTGCGCGTCATTGATGCGGGTGCGTGCGGTGCTCGGAATCCGGGGCCGCGTAGCGGTAGACTTTTATGTACACTCCGGTTCCCGCGCTCCACCGCCACCGCCTGAAATCCGCTCGCTACGATTTCTGTCGCTATGTATAGACTCCGCGTGGGCACATACTATATGCTCATCTATACTTGACTTCATTTCGGCGGCGCCACCGAGCCGGCATAGAACACTTCGCAGTGCCCGCCATCGAAGAGGTCCCTCGCCTGCTTGAGCAGCTTAAGCACCGGCCCCGCGAGGGACGTCAGGACGCTCGGCTTCTCCACCACCGGTTTCCGGAAGGGGCCGTGGATCTTCTGCTGCACCTTGGGGCACCCCTTTCCGTCAATCAGCGCCACGGTCACGTCGTCGAACCGTTCGTTGACGAAATCGAGCTTTCCCTTGAGGGCGATCCGGTTTTCGTTCGTCGCCATCGCCACGTCCTTCGCCTGCGCCACGCCCCGCTCGACCTTCCAGTCGGAGACGAGCTTCCGGATCCTGCTGCTGCCCCCCGATCCCTGGAAGATGCTCGCGAAGCCGTACCCCTTCGTGACCGCCAGGCCGAAGGGACCGGCGAAGAAGAAGGCGCCCGCGTCCACGAGGTTGAAGTTCTGGCTGGACTCAAACCGGGAGAGCTCCCGGTCTAGATCGGTGCCGGCGAGCGTGAGGTTCTCGCCTCGAAGGGAGACCTCTCCATCCGCGGTGCGCTTCATCTCGTTCGCGGTCTTTCCTTGCATTGACAGGTTCGCGGAGAAGTCCATCGCCCCTTCCGCGACCTTCTTCGCTGACGGGGCCTTGAGGAACTCCTCGAAACGGAACTTCGACAGGGAGTAGCGGACGTGGAAGAGAGGAACGGGCCCCGAAAAGTCCGCCCGGATGTTTCCCAATCCCTGCCCGCCGAAAATTCGCATCGTGACCGGCTTGAGATCGAAGACCCCATCCTTCCCACCGACTGAGAACTTCAAGTCGGACACCGCGAAGTCCTTTGTCCGGATCTCCCCGCAGGCGAACTCCGCCGTAAGGGAAAGGTACTTCAAGAGGTCCGAACTTTTCCCTCGCGAGAGCCGCAGGCGGCTCACGTCCAGGTTGCAGTCTGCGGCCTCAAATCCTTCCCCGGATTGTTTGTCCGCGTAGAGGAGAGTTCCATCCGAGAAAGAAACTTTCGTCAAGTCCAGGGCAGGGAGCGCCCCTCTGACCTCCTCCGGTTTTTCGAAGTTGAACGTACCGTCACGGTCTCGCTCGATGGAGATCCTGGGGCGCTTCAACGCGATCCTTCCGATCCGAACTTCCTTGTGGAGAAGAGGGAGGAGATCGATCTCAAGACTGGCCTCCTGCGCGGAGGCGACGTCTGACCCCCGGTTCCGGATATGCACGTCACTCAGGGTGACGTGGAAGGACGGGAAGAAACCTATCCCCAGCCTGTCGTTGATGTGAACTTCCATCCCCAAGGCTTTGGAGGCGGCCATCTCCAACTGGGGCTTGTAGGCATTGGCATCCACGAAAAGAAGCAGTACCAATGCAACGAGGATGAGGAGCCCAACTAACCCGCCGACGGCGAAGAGGGTGATTTTCAGTGTTTTTGACATTAACCAGATCAGGTTTATCGGTAGGGTCTGAATCCCCTGCTAATGGAAGCGGGCATGGCCAAGAAGACTTTCACGGTGGAACACATCACCCAGAACCTGCGGGCGTGAGTGGCGAGCTTTCAGACGTAGAAACAGTCTGAGACACTAGCTGCACTAAATTCTTGGGATTTCCGGCAAAGAATGCCTCGATATTTTCCAGCGTGGTTTGCAGTAACCTCTGCAATGCCTCCTTTGAATTAAAGGCGTTGTGTGGAGTCAGAATCACATTCTCGCCGAACTGCATTTGGAAACTGTTTAATGCCTGCTCAAGTTGCGCCGGGGTATGACTCGGTAGCAACGGCGCGTGCGCATTGATCCAGACATCTTCGCCTTCAAAACAATCCAGCGCGATCCCGCCGAAATGACCTTCCGCATGGAGGCGGGCCAATGCCCTGCTGTCCACGATGCCGCCGCGCGCGGTGTTCACCAGCAGCACCCCAGGCTTAAAAAGGCGTAAGCGTTCTTCGTTGAGTAAATGGTGGGTGGTGTCTCTATAAGGCACGTGCAGGCTGAGTGCATCCACCTTGGGGAGCAGCTCATCAATGGGCAGGTAGGTTACTCCGTATTCCCGGCATAGCCGCAAGTCCGGCGCAACGTCGCAGGCCAGCACCTGCATCCCGAAACCATGTGCAAGGCTGGCAACACGGCTGCCGATCCGGCCGGTGCCGACTACGCCCAAGGTTTTACCATACAGATCGCAGCCGGTGAGGCCGGTTCTGGAAAAGTCACCCTGCCGGGTGCGACGCAGCGTGGTTGCCAACCGTCTCGCCAACGCCAGCAGCAGCCCCCACGTATATTCGGCAATCGTAATCGCGCCGTAATCGGGGACGTTGCATACCATAACATGGCGTTCCGCCGCCGCCTTGAGATCTATATGATCGAAACCCGTTGCGCGTGTCGAGAGTAAGCGCAATGCGGGTAACCGGCTGATGATCTCGGCGGTAACGCGGCTATTGCCGAATACCGACACGGCCTCACTGTGCTCCGCCAATACGGCGTTGTGGATACTCAGCGGCTCACTGATAAGCTGGATGTCCCACTGGGGACGCTGCACAAGTTCGCGGCGCAATAGCCGGCAGGCTTCATCTGAAACATCATAGAAGGTAATCCCAGGCATGGTTTGCCACTTCCCATTCAAATACTCGTGCTTGAATTATTACCGGTCTTGCCTGGGAGCAGAATAAATAACTGAGTTTTGTTTGATCTACATCAAAGTAGCCATGGCGGATGTTAAATAGATTACGTACAAGCTTTATAGAACGGCTGGCCATCAAATAAATGTATGATTCGGTGCTGGAATGGGTAATACAGGCGAGCGGTGCACGGAAAGCTGGGTTCCCAAGGATGGGGGCTCAGCGTGTTTATGCAGAGGAATCAGCGGGGGCTGTCAGCAGTGGCTAAGCATTTTCTTAAGCTGCGGCAGGTCATGCAGTTCGAGGTCACGGTGATGGATCGTCATCAGGCCGTCTTCTTGAAGGCGCGTAAAGGTGCGGCTAATAGTCTCCAGGGTCAGTCCGAGATAATTGCCGATCTCTTCGCGGGTCATACGCAGATAGAAATGGGTCGGTGAATAACCGCGCAATGCTAAGCGCTGTGACAGGCTCAACAAGAAAGCGGCCAGCCGTTGTTCAGCCTTCATTTTCCCCAGTGACAGCATGTGGCCCTGGTCGGCCAGGATTTCCCGGCTCATGAGTTTGTGGAAGTGGTGCTGCAACGCGGGAACGGCTGAAGTCAAATGCTCAAGTTCGGCGAAGGGCAGCTCGCATACCGTGCTGTCTTCCAGCGCGATGGCGTGGTAATGATGCTGGTCGTCGCTGATGGCGTCCATCCCCAACAGTTCACCCGCCATATAAAAGCCCGTGATTTTTTCGCAACCGTCTTCGTCCAGTTCGAAGATCTTGAAAAAACCGTTGCGGATCGCGTAGAGAGACCGGAACCCGTCACCCGCCCGGTACAGATAATCGCCGCGCAGTAATTTGCGACGGCCGGAGATGATCTTGTCCAACTGCTCCGTGTCGTCCAGGCTTAGCCCCATCGGTAGGCACAACTCATGCAGCGTGCACGCCGAACAGGAGGCCTTGATATTCGCGGGACTAATTCTGATGGGAATGGATTGCAGAGTCATGCGCGCCTCAGGATATCTCCGGTTCGAACTGTATTGTCCCTGAACCGGCTCCCACCTGCAAGGTTGCTGTGCTAAAGATATATCTTTGATTTTACTTACATTAATATCATCGGCGCCTACCGGCGAGCGCGGCGCTTTGATTTACTCTTTTTGGGCTCCTGTAGGACAAGCTCAAAGTCTATCTTTTTGTCATCGAGACCCACGCGCACGACCTTTACCCTGAGGGGGTCGCCGACACGGTAGACTACGCCCGTGCGCTCACCCGACAGCCGGTGCTTGGCATAGTCAAAGTGATAATAGTCATTGCCCAAGGCCGTCACGTGCACCAGGCCCTCGACGTAAATATCCTTGAGCATGACAAACACGCCAAAGCCGGTCACCCCGGTTATCAGCCCGTCGAACTCCTCGCCGACCTTGTCCATCATGTACTCGCACTTGAGCCAATCTACCGCGTCGCGCGTCGCCTCGTCGGCGCGGCGCTCGGTCATGGAACAGTGCTCACCGTAGCTCAACATCATTGCCGGGGTGTAGTCGAACTCCGCGGCAGGTTTCCCGGCCAGCAGATGGCGAATGGCGCGGTGCACCAGCAAATCGGGATAGCGGCGTATCGGCGAAGTGAAATGGGTGTAGCCTTCATAGGCCAAACCGAAGTGGCCGATATTGTCCGGGCTGTAGACGGCCTGCCGCAGGCTGCGCAGCAATACCGTTTGAATTAAATACAGATCAGGACGTTGCTGAATGGAGGCCAGCAATATTGCGTAGTGCTTGGGTTCAGGACTATCGCCGCCGCCCAGGTTCAAGCCAAGCTCGGCAAGAAAGCCCCTGAGATCGTCGAGCTTCTCGCCCGTGGGACCTTGGTGCACCCTGTAGAGGGCCGGTATCTTCCGCTCCAGCAGAAACTAGGCCGCAGCGACGTTGGCCGCCGGATTGAGGCCGGTGCGCATCTGGATTAGCGCC
>CAYUAZ010000132.1:0-6371 GCA_964442865.1 uncultured Gammaproteobacteria bacterium | reverse complement strand
GATAACTTTTCGAAGATGGTGCTGGTTTCCGAAAGGAACGAATACGGGTATGGCGTGGGGCACGCCTTCAAGGACCTCGAAGACCGTCACGGCCGGGAGCGCAGAGGCCCGCGCTACTCCTCGCGCACCCTCGATCTCGATTTACTGATCTACGGCGACCTGCAACTCCACGAACCGGGACTGACCCTGCCACGCCCCGATATACTCAAGCGCGCCTTCGTGCTGGGCCCGTTGGCTGAAATCGCCGGTGAATTACAACATCCTGTTGCGGGCAAAACCTATGCGGAATTATGGAGCGCCTTCGATAGGGACGCTCATCCTATCCAGAGGGTAGCGGCTTGATTTTTAGTAGGTCAGGCTGCATGAGCTGCCTGACATTCCATCACGTAGCTTCGCAACGTGACCTACAGGCGAATGACTGATTAAGCTGCAATTTGTTCGAAGGAGAAATGGGGAATATCGGCCCGCTCGCTGGCGTGCTCAATGGTGATGCCGCAAATCTGGCCCCCGTCATCGAGATCCAGCAGCGTGTTTTCGTCCAAATCTTTCGTTTCGGCCACAGTAGCGGGCCGAAGCTCGATGTAGAAAGAATCCGTATCGTGGCAGTACTTTATCTTCATGGTACAAACCCTCTGTCGCAAAAGGCATTGTGTATCGTCGCACCATCCGGCAATAAAACGCCCCGTAAATACTTGCCCCCGGCTTCCGGTACCGAAGCCCAGCGGCGGATGCGACCATCTTGCTGGATTATCTCTCTTATCGGATGTTGCACCACCCGCTCTATCCAGGCAAGATCAATGTCGGCCCGGTCGGGCCGCTGCTGCATGGCCTGGAAGTACTGGGTATACTTCATGCTCAGCAGTTTAGCAGAGACAGGGGTTGGGGGAAACTATCAGGGCTCCTAGCGCTTAAGCTAACCGGCAATGCAAAGAGCAGTTTTTACTTGTCCAGCGAACGAAGTGAGCGAAGTTAAGCGTGATGTTATATGTCGCTAGCGGCACGTTGACCGATGATTTAACGTTGTGAAGAGTGAAGAATCACGTCTTGCGCTCAAGACCGTTGACGCTCTGTTCCCGTGTCAAAGAACGTATCAATGTACTTTTCGGGTTCAAGATTGCTCTCTCGCAGAAGGGAAAACACCTCTAATCCATCTGCTGTCGTAGGCTCAACTAGAGCGTAGGCTTGGGAGTACCCCAAAAACTCATCCCCACAGTTGGCATATGCCCTTGCTTCTTGCTCTGCGAGTTCTATCGCTTGATCTATGCTCTCGGCACGCCACAGCGTAATACGTTCCTCGTAGAGATATTTTGCATGCTGATCTGGGCGCGGTTGCCATCGGAAAAGACAACGAACTGAGTATGACTCCATAGTGTGACACCTAGCTATAAATAGACCGCCCGCCGTCCACCGCGATCACCTGTCCGGTGATGTAACCCGCATCGCGGATCAGAAATAAAATGGCGCGCGCCACGTCACTCGGGTGTCCGGCGCGTTTCAACGCGGTGCGTGATTGGATGTGTTGTTTGGTCTCTTCGGCCAGGTTGTCGGGCCACAGCACCGGGCCGGGGGCGACGGCGTTGACCCGTATGCCGGGGCCTAATTCGCGCGCCAGGGCCTTGGTGAGCATTACCAAACCGGCCTTGGCGGCGCTGTATACCGGATAACCCTTGAGCGGTCGCTCGGCGTGTATGTCCGCCATGTTGATTATGCAGCCGTGGTGTGTGGCGAGGGCGGGTGCGGCAGCCTGGGCAAGAAAAAACGGGGCTTTGAGATTGCTGCCCATTAAATCATCCCATTGCGCCTCCGTGACTTCGCCCACAGGCGTCGGATAAAATGTCGAGGCGTTGTTAATCAGCACATCGAGCCGTCCCCAGATGTCAACAGCCTGCTGAACCAGTTTTGGCAGTTTAACGGTATCGAGTAAATCCCCTTGTACCAGGGCGGCCGAGCCGGTGCGCCGTGTGTTAAGCTTAATGTGTAACGCCTGCGCGGCGTCCTTGGATTGCCGGTAGTGCAAGACCAGATTAAAGCCTTCGGCGTGCAGCGCCTCGGCCACCGCCGCGCCCACGCGATGCGCGGCGCCGGTGATGAGTACCACCGGCTGTGATGATTTATCGGTATTATTCCGCATACGGGTACGCCCTGGACAAGACTCAAGCGTAACGCAAAACCCACCGCGTCGAAACCCTCCACAATGAAATTCACTACCCCTGTTTCCGAATTACCTGTTCCAGACGAGGACTTGCTGCGCCATAGCCAGCGGCTGGCGGGGTTGATGCGGGATGAGATCGAACGGCAAGGCGGTCGAATCACCTTTGCCCGTTACATGGAGTTGGCGCTGTATGCGCCTGGTCTGGGTTATTACAGCGCGGGACTCAACAAATTCGGCGCCGCCGGAGATTTTGTCACCGCGCCGGAGATTTCGCCGCTGTTTGCGCGCTGTGTGGCGCGGCAGTGCCGGCAGGTTCTGCAAGCCTTGGGTGGCGGCGATATCCTGGAATTCGGCGCGGGTTCGGGCGCCATGGCTGCGGATTTGCTGGCTGAATTAGAGGCATTGAACAGCCTGCCCCAGCATTATTTCATTCTCGAGATCAGCGCCGAACTGCGTGAGCGGCAACGGGCGACGTTAGTACAGCGTACACCGCATTTGTCAGGGCGTGTCATTTGGCTCGATGAATTTCCCACACAAAAACTGCGCGGTTTTGTATTCGCCAATGAAGTCCTGGACGCGATGCCGGCGCACCGGATTCGGCTTGATGTCGAAGGTATAGCGGAGCTTTATGTTGCTTGCGAGGACGATAAGTTTGCATGGCGGGCAGGGCCGGTAAGCGATCCGGCCTTGGCTGATCGCGTTGCGGGAATTCGCGCCGCGTCACCCGATCTCAAGCCGGGGTATATTTCCGAAATCAATCTGGCCGCGCCGGCCTGGGTGCAGGCGGTTGCCGCTGCAATCGAGAGCGGTATGTTATTATTGGTAGATTACGGTTACCCGCGTCATGAGCTTTATCATCCGGAACGCGCCTGTGGTAGCTTGCGCTGTCATTATCGCCTCTATGCCCATGACGATCCCTTTTTGTATCCGGGGTTGCAGGACATCACCGCGCATGTGGATTTCACCGCGCTCGCCGAGGCAGGCCATGAGGCGGGACTCGATGTCGCCGGTTATACTACCCAAGCCAACTTTCTGATTGCTTGTGGGTTGACCGAGCTTGCGCCGCAAACCCACCCCGTTGAGACGAGGCAGCGCATGCAGCTTGCCGGCGAGATCAAAAGGCTCACGCTGCCGGGTGAAATGGGCGAGGTCTTCAAGGCCCTGGCGTTGACACGAGGCATCGCCCACCCGCTGCTGGGGTTTGGATTGCGGGATTTTCGCAGCCGGTTGTAACAGGGCAGGGCGTTGTTTTTTGCCAATCAACCCAATTATTATTATGCCGCCAAATTACACATTAGAGTTAAGGAGATCGTCATGCGCAAAGGTTTACTGTCAAGTCTCGTCCTGTTACTGGCCACTTTACTGGGCGGCTGCGGTTACAACACCCTGCAGTCCACCGACGAACAGATCAAGGCAAGTTGGGCCGAGGTATTGAACCAATATCAACGCCGCGCCGACCTGGTGCCCAATCTGGTCAAGACAGTGCAGGGTTTCGCCGCGCAGGAAAAAGAAGTGCTGCTCGGTGTGACCAACGCACGCGCCAAAGTGGGCGCCATACAGGTGACGCCGGAACTCATTAATGACGAGCAGGCCTTCCAGAAATTTCTCGCCGCACAGAGTGAGATGACCAGTGCGTTGCAGCGCCTGCTGCTGGTTGTCGAGAATTATCCGCAACTGAAATCCGATGCCGTGTTCCGCGACTTGCAGGCGCAACTTGAAGGCACCGAAAACCGCATCGCCGTGGCGCGTAACCGCTATATCAAGGCGGTGCAGGATTATAACGTCACGGTGCGCAGCTTCCCGAGCAATCTCACCGCGAAACTGTTTGGCTATAAAACCAAGCCCAGCTTTGAGGTGAAGGACGAAGAGATTATTTCCAAGCCACCCGTAGTGGACTTCGGACCGCGTCCAGGTGGCCTGCGATAAATGCTGAAAAGACTGCTCCGCGCCCTGCTGTCGCTTTGCCTGGTCACAGCGGTTGCCTATGCCGAGGTCGCGGTACCGCCGCTGACCGCGCGGGTGACAGACTTGACCGGCACGCTCACGGCCGGACAAAAATCCAATCTCGAACAAACCCTGCAAGCCTTTGAGGCTAAAAAAGGCAGCCAGATCGCGGTGCTCGTCGTGCCGACCACCGAGCCCGAAGCGGTCGAGCAGTATTCCCTGCGCGTGGCGGAGCAATGGAAGCTGGGTCGCAAAGGTGTGGATGATGGCGCGTTGCTGTTGGTCGCCAAAAACGACCGCGCCATGCGTATCGAGGTGGGTTACGGTTTGGAGGGCGCACTGCCCGATGCAATCGCCAAGCGCATCATTGCTGAAACGATCACGCCCTACTTCAAGAGCGGGGACTTTTATGGCGGAATACAGGCTGGTGTAGAAACCATGATTAAGGTCATCGAGGGCGAAGCTTTGCCCCCTCCTTCGCCAACTACTGAAACTACAGCCAGCTCCGTCGAACAATTATTCCCCCTGGCTTTTCTGCTGGCCTTTTTTGTTGCCCCCGCGTTGCGTGCCATGGTAGGCCGTCTGCCCGCGGCACTGACCGCGGGCGCGATTGCTGGAGTGATAGTCTGGTTTGTCATCGGCTCTCTGCTGGCAGCCTTGCTACTGGCCATCCTGATGGCTTTTATTGCGCTGTTCGCGGGCCTGAATACTGGTCGTGGCGGGTGGGGCGGAGGTGGCGGCCTGGGCCGCAGCGGCGGGTTTGGCGGCGGAGGCTTCAGAGGGGGTGGCGGCGGGTTTGGCGGCGGTGGTGCATCGGGGAGATGGTGATGATGCGTAGCCTAAAGCACTTGTGCAGTGGCGACTGGCAACTGCGGCGCGCCTTTCCCCAGCAGGCCCTGAGCAACATCGAGGCGGCGATACAGCAATCCGAACTGGCCCATCAGGGTGAGATTCGCTTCGCCGTGGAGGCAGGGCTGGACATAGGGCCGCTGTTAAAAAATCAAACCGCGCGTGACAGGGCTCTACAAGTATTTTCCGAGCTGCGAGTGTGGGACACCGAGAACAACAACGGCGTACTGGTTTACCTATTGCTCGCCGACCGTGACATCGAGATCATCGCCGATCGCGGTCTCAACACCAAGATCGCCCAAGAGACTTGGGATAGCATCTGCCGGGAAATGAAACGGATGTTTCTCGATGGGAAATTTGAGGAAGGCGTTATCACCGGCATTCGGGCCATAGGCCTGGAGTTGACCAAGCTCTATCCCAAGCGGCCGCGCGACATTAACGAACTACCCGACCGGCCCGCAGTGCTGTAAGCGGAGGGCTTGACAGAGGGCGTTTGCGCGCTATACTTAACCAAATGGTTAAATGTATGACGCCCAATCTGGACACGATTTTCGCGGCCTTGTCCGATCCGATACGGCGCGGGATACTCGCGCAATTGACCTGTGGTGAAGCATCGGTAACGGAACTGGCCGAACCCTTTGATGTTTCGCTGCCCGCCATTTCCAGGCACTTGCGTGTGCTGGAGCGGTCGGGGCTGCTGGTGCAGGAAAAAGATGGCCGGGTGCGCCGCTGTCAACTGGTAGCCGCACCCCTTAAAGATGCCACGGAGTGGCTGGCCGGCTATCAGCGCTTCTGGGAAAGCCAGTTCGATGCGCTTACCGCCTATTTGACCCCATTGAGCAATGCAGAGGAGCCAGCATGCCCCAGCCCGACGCCAAACAAGTCACGCTCCACATCAAACGCACCTTCGCGGCGCCGCGCGACCAGGTCTTCCAGGCGTGGACCGACCCGCAAGCGTTAAAGAAATGGTGGGGGCCGGCCGGTTACACCACGCCGCGCGCGGAGATTGATTTACGGGTGGGTGGAAAATATCACATCGAGATGCGCTCACCGGACGGCCACGAGTATGATTTATATGGCGTCTATCAAACCGTGGAATCGCCCGCAAAACTGGTCTACACCTGGAACTGGCGCGGTACGCACATGGACGATATCGGCGAGACCTTGGTCACTATAGAGTTTAACGCGCTGGGAAAAAACACCACTGAGGTCGTGCTCGCCCACGAGCGCTTTCCGAACCAACAGGCCTGCGACGAGCACAACTGGGGCTGGAACGCGACGCTGGATCGGTTGGCGCCCGCGCGCACATAAACATGTTTCTATCCGAAGGAGGATGTTATGGCAAATCCATTTGTACACGTTGAATTGATGACTAGAGCATTTTTGATTCAAGTGCATACATATCCGGAAGATGCAAAGTAGTTTT
>CAYUAZ010000131.1:0-6400 GCA_964442865.1 uncultured Gammaproteobacteria bacterium | reverse complement strand
ATAGAAAGTGGGTGGAGGGGCGGTCACGGCAGCGTGGACGCCTCCCCCAGCCTCACCACCAGCGGTCCCGCCGCCCCCCCGCAAGGCAACGCATTGAGCCTGTTGCGCACCCAGGACGGCCGCAAACGCTTCGAATGGCGCGACGGCAAGCTCTACCAGCGCTCCGCGCTCTATCCCGACAAGGAATGGGAAATCCATCTGGTTAAAGACTCAGTCAACCCCGAACACAAAAATTATAACAAAAAGGCCGCGCGCGCCAAGCTGATGTCGAAAGACACGGCGCTGCAATGGGGTCCCGGCGTCGCGCCGCAAGACCGCGCCCACTCCAACGACAAGATGCTGTGCTTCAGTTGCCACACCGCGTGGACCACCAGTTGCGGTGGTTGCCACCTGCCCATCCAGGCCAATAAAAAGACCGAGCGGCATCACTATGAAGGCGGGGAGACGCGCAACTTCGCCACCTACAACCCGCAAATCGCGCGCGACGACGTGTTCCAGCTCGGCAAACACGGCAGCGTCAAGGGCGGCAAGATCGCGCCGGTACGCTCTTCATCCGCGCTGGTGCTCTCCTCGACCAACATCAACCGCGAAAAAATCTATATCCAACAACCTCCCATCGCCGCCAGCGGTTTCAGCTCGCAGGCCTTCGCCCCGCACTTCGCCCATACCGTGCGCAAGACCGAGACCAAGACCTGCACCGACTGTCATCTGTCCAAGCAAAAGGACAACAACGCCATCATGGCGCAACTGTTGCTGTTGGGCACCAACGTTTTTAATTTTGTGGGTTATAACGCCTGGCTGGGAGCCGAGCAATCCATCGCAGCGGTAAGGGTGACCGAATGGGAAGAACCGCAGGCCGTCATCGGCAGCTATTTACAAAAATACGCCTACCCGGATTGGTATCAAGCGCACCGGCAGCGCGACCGGAAATTAACGGAATCCCACGCTCACGCCTCCGGCCCCGCCCATTGCCTGCAACTGCGCGGCGAATACCTCTACGTCGCGGAAGGTGCGCAGGGGATGCGCGTCTACGACGTGGCCAGCATCGCCAACAAAGGGGTCTCGCAGCGCATCATCACCGCCCCCTTCTCGCCGCTCGGTCACGACACCCGCATCGCCTCGGCCAACGCCACCTGCGTTGTATTGCCCACCAACCAACCCATCCACCCGGCGCGCAACCAAGGCGATCTGATGCGCATCACCAACCAAGAGCAGAGCTTCCATCCGATTTACAATTACGCCCTCATCACCGACGCCGAGGAGGGGCTGATGCTCACCGACGTCAATACCCTCTCCGATGGTGAAGCACGTAACAATTTCCTGAGCCGGGCGCTGACCTGGAACGAAAACGGCATCCTCACTGGCGCGCGTCACCTGACCATTGGCGGCCGCTACGTTTACATCGCAGCGGACGTCGGCCTGGTGATTCTCGATCTCGATAAACCCTTGCAGCCCAAATTGGTCAGCGTAGTCCCTCTTAAAAACGTGCGCGCCTCGGCGCTGCAATTCCGCTACCTGTGGGTCACCGATGCACGCGGACTGCGCGTAGTGGATGTCACCCATCCCGAACAACCGCGCCTGATTGAGAACGCTATAGTGGAATTAAAAGACCCGCAGCGTGTTTACATCGCGCGCACCTATGCCTATGTTGCGGCCAAGGGCCAAGGCCTGGCCATCGTGGATGTCGAACGCCCCGAGGCGCCCAAGCTGGCGATGCTGTTTGATGCGGACGGAAGCTTGAACGATGCCCGCGATGTGATTGTGGCCTCCACCAATGCCTCCCAATTCGCCTACGTGGCGGACGGCGTCAACGGATTAAAGGTCTTGCAGTTGACCGCGCCGGACACCCAGCCGCGCTTCTACGGCTTCAGCCCGGAGCCCAGGCCGGCACTGATCGCCCGCTATCCCACCGCCTCTGCGGCGCTCGCCCTCTCCAAGGGCCTGGACCGCGACCGCGCCGTGGACGAAACGGGCGGACAAATCGCGGTATTCGGTCGTCTCGGTTCCAGGCCGTTTAACCGGGAAGAAATGCAGACCCTCTATCTCGACAAGCATGGCCTGCCGTGGTATGTGGATGATCAGATACACCCCGAGGACTACTTGGCAAAACCATAATTGCTATAAAATGACCGCAATCTCCACTACTCTAAAATCAAAGGAACCACGATGAGCCTCGATCTCAAAACCCTGAACCTGTTCGCCGAGTTTAATGACCAAGACATTGCCGATCTCAAAAAACGTGTTCACAGCAAAATACTGGCGTCGGGCGAATATGCCTTTCAGGAAAATGAACCCGGAGAGAGCCTGCTCATCATCGCGCTCGGCACCCTGCGCCTCACCAAAAAAACCAAAGACGGCGAGTCGCGCGAACTCACCCTGCTGGGCTCCGGGAGCTATCTGGGGGAAATGGCGTTTCTCGATCAGTCGCCCCGTTCAGCAACCGCCCAAGCAGTTGAACGATGCGAGTTAATGGTGCTGACCTTCAGCGATCTGCTTCAATTCCTGGAAACTCACCCTACGGCCGCCACTCAATTTTACAAGCGGCTCGCCATCGGTATCGCACGGCGTCTGCGTTACATGAACGATGACTTTGCCTTCCTGAAGAGTTTTCTGCAACATCGCGATAATGCGTGACGGTTTCGTTTATCTTCCTGTCTTCTTAAGCCGGTACATCACCCCGCTCGGATGGCGCACCATTTCGAAGGCATCGCTGTAATTGGCGATGGATTCCGAAGCGCCCAGGAACAGATAGGCCTGCGGATGCATGACGCCTGCGAGGCGCGTCAGGATGTCGCTTTTTAGAGCAGTAGAAAAATAAATCAGCACGTTGCGGCAGAAGACCACATCGAATTTACCGAGCGCGCTGTAGCTGTTCAGCAGGTTCAGCTCCTTGAGCATCACGCGCGACGCAACCTCGGCCTTGACCTCCCACTTGTCGCCTTTGGGAGTAAAAAACCGCTCCCGCCGCTCGGCCGTGACGCCTCGCGCCAGGCTCGCCTTGTCGTAGACCGCCTCCATGGCCTCTTTCAGCATGGTGGGCGAGATATCCGTTGCGACAATCTGTACCCCGCTCGGCAAACTGCCCGGCTTGGATTGCAGATATTCCTGAATGGAGATACTGATGCTGTACGGCTCCTGGCCGGAAGAACATGCCGCCGACCAGATCCGCAACGGTCGGCCGCGCTGCTGGGAAATCTCGGGCAACACCACCTGCTTGAGCAACTCGAAGGGAGAAATATCACGAAACCACAAGGTCTCGTTGGTGGTCATCGCATCCACCACCCGGTGTTGTAGAGCAATATTTTGCGAACCCTTGAGCCGCTTGATCAGTTCGCCCAAATTCGGGATAGCGAACTCGGACATCAGCCGGTTCAGGCGGCTGCTGACCAGGTAGTGCTTGTTATCGCCGAGTAGAATTCCGCACGCCTGCTCAAGGAATACCTTAAAGTCTTCGTAGTCGGCGGGGCTGATAGGCTTGTTAGTAAGGGGCATTGTAGAGCTTGTGGCTAAGGCCCCATCATATACGATTTTACGGACTGGGTGGGGTCCGGTCATAGCGCGCAGCCCCGCGTGGGGGCTGGCGTGAGTCGCACTCTTAAGCCGCGTGGTTGGGTTACGCGGCCTTCAGTACCGCCTGTCCCTGCACCCTCTCCAGCACGGCCCGGGCCAGTTCGTCAGGCTTAAACTTGGGCACGAACTTGTCGGCGCCGACCTTCTCCACCATCGCGTTATTAAACACCCCGCTCAAAGAGGTATGCATGAGCACATAAAGATCCTTGAGCTGCGGGTCTTTCTTGATCTCGGCCGTGAAGGTGTAGCCATCCATCTCCGGCATCTCCACGTCGGTGATCACCATCGTGACACGCTCGTTGAGCGGCTTGCCGTCAGCGGCCCAGGCTTTCAGTATATTGAGCCCCTCGCGGCCGTCACGCGCCACCGTGGACTGGATACCGAGCTGGCTGAGGGTATTGGTAATCTGATTACGCGCCACACTGGAATCATCCACCACCAATACATGCTGTAGGGCCATTTGCTCCGCATCCGCAGTCTGGCGGACCTCCTCCGAGATCTCGGTCGCGATGTGACTGACCTCCGCCAACACCTTCTCGACATCTATGATCTCAATCAATTCATTATCGAGATGGGTCACCGCAGTCATGTAACTGCTGCGCCCGGTCCCGGCCGGCGGCGGCAGGATGTTTTCCCAATTTGCATTGATAATGCGATCCACGCTGCTCACCAAAAAGCCCTGGGTCGAGCGGTTGTATTCGGTAACGATCAGAAAGCACCCGCAGTCCTTGGCGAGCGGCGGCCGGCCTATCCCCATGCCGAGATCCATCACCGGAATGGTCTTGCCGCGAATGTGCGCCACCCCGCGGATCACCGGGTGCGACTTCGGGATATGGGTGAGCGGCGGACACTGCATCACCTCCTGGATCTTGAACACGTTGATACCGAAGCGCTGCTTGCTGCCCAGATGGAATAGCAGTAATTCCAGCCGGTTATTTCCCACCAGTTGGGTACGTTGATTTACGCCTTCCATCACCCCAGCCATTGCGTTCTCCTTGAATGTGAATAATCTCTGCTGAACTATGGCGGCAGAGTGGCCGGATACTTTAGAAGAAAATACGGCATAGGCTTTGCATTTAATCTGGAGTAGGCTATCCGAGGGTCTCAGATTGAAACTATTTTCAACATATATTCAATTACTTATAAACATGACCCTAAAGTTATGCAGGACAAATGCCGATTATTTGACTGTCGCCAAGCGAATCCTGTTGGTCAGCCTGCTCGGAATTGCCACGGCGCATGCTGAAGGCATCCAGCCGCTGGATACGATTTATGTCGCCGCAAAGGATTTTTTGGTTAGCCGGAACCAGGGGCAACAGGCTCCGCAGATCGAGGCCGGTCCGCTCGATGCACGCTTGGCCTTGACGGCTTGCGAGGCCCCTCTGGAGGCCTTTATGCCTCCCGGCAGCTCGACGTATGGCAACACTACTGTCGGCGTGCGCTGTGCGGGGGCCAAACCCTGGTCTGTGTATGTCCCGGTAAAGATTAAGGTATCCACCCCCGTGGTGGTCGCGGCCCGGCCGCTGATACGAGGAGTGAAGTTGAGCGAGGCGGATCTCACCAGCGCCACGCTGGATGCGGGCAGCCTGCCGCCCGATTATCTGACCGACCCGCAGCAGGCCATCGGCCAGCAGCTCAAACGGCCGCTCTCGATCGGCATGGCGGTAGCTGCAGGGATGCTGGATACGCCACGCATGGTGCGCCGGGATGAACATGTAACGATACTGGCCGAGGAAGGCGGATTAGAGGTGCGTATGGCCGGCCTGGCCCTCGAGGATGGCGTCTTGGGTCAGCCGATCAAGGTGCGCAACCTGATTTCCAAGCGGATCGTGGGTGGCGTCATCGCGGCCCCAGGAATCGTCAAGGTTCAGATGTAGCGAATGCTAAAGTTTTTGTAAAATCTGCCGCTAACTTGGGCTAGAAGCAGTACAATTTTTAGGAGTAAATGATATGCCTATTGTAATCAACGGTTTACCTATAACGGTCCTGAAAAACCCCAAAGACGGGCCGCAGGTGGACGCCGGACGCAATCAATCTGGCCAGGCCCAAGGCGAGACGGCTAAGCCCGTCTCATCCGATACGGTGACCCTGACCGACACCGCCGCCCGGCTGCGTGATCTCGGCAACACTCTCTCGGCACTGCCCGTGACCGATACCCAGCGGGTGGCAGAAGTCAAAAAGGCTATCGAAGAGGGCGCTTACAAGGTGGATGCCGGGCGCGTAGCGCGCAAAATGATCGAGCTTGAGAAACTGCTCAACTCCTAACGCCGGACCCCCATCTTCATGAATCCTGCCGAGCATATCCAATTGATGGGCGTGACTTTACAACACGAGCTGCAGGCCGTGTCCCGCTTAATGGAATTGTTACTGCAAGAGCACGCAGCCCTGGCTGCGCAGGACGCCGACGCATTGGAAAAAACGGCCCATGCTAAACAGCAGCAGCTTTCCAAAATCGAGTCTTGGGAACAGGAGCGCAACCAACTGCTGACCCGCGCAGGCCACCCCGCGACGCAAGCCGGGATGGAGCAGTACCTCGACGCGCATAACAATCCCCAGCTCACCCGGTTATGGCAACAGCTCCTCGGCCTCAGCGGTAAATGCCACCATCAGAATCAGGTCAACGGCGGCATCGTGGAAACTGGACGCCAACACATCCAGCGGGCGCTTGCCATTCTGCGCGGTGTCAGCCCTGACGCCGAGCTGTACGGCCCGGCAGGCAAGACCCACTCCATGCATCTCCCCAACACCCTCACCACGGCTTAAGCTTCCGGCACCTCCGGCGTAGCCTAGGCAATCGGGGCTAGCTAGGGTTAATTTTATTGGCACCACC